>JBDNFQ010000230.1:0-27604 GCA_041689715.1 Bacteroidia bacterium | reverse complement strand
TCAGTAAAAAAAAGACAAAAAAAAAGCGACCCGTGAAGGCCGCTTTGAATGTTTTCACACAGCGACCGTTCAAACGGTCTGTGATTTTTTCATGCTGCTAAAACACCATTTGATTATAATTCGACTTTGCCCTCAAAAACCAAAGTAGCAGGTCCACATAAATATATGTTTTCAAATGTGGTGCTCTTTTTCTCAAAAGTAACGGTAAGCATACCGCCTTGGGTTTTTAGTTTTTGCGAAAATCGTTTGTGACTGCTTTCAGTCTCTAGGTAGTTTACTATAGCCGCTGCAGTAGCACCAGTGCCGCAGCTCAGGGTCTCGTCTTCTACACCACGTTCGTACGTGCGTATATGTAATATGCCGTTTTTACTTTCTAAGAAATTTACGTTGATACCCGTTTCTTTAAAACGGTCGCTATATCTCACAGCGTGTGCAGCGGGTACTATATCTAGTAATTCTATCTCTTCTGTGTAGGCTACATAATGTGGTGAGCCGGTATGGAGCATATACCCCTCATCTTCTACCAATATCATATCTACATCATGCATTTTGATTTGCACTTCGTCACCTTCTAGTAGTGCAGAGTGTGCTCCGTCGTTACTATTAAACTCACAAGATTCCTTTATCCAGCCTAGTTTATGGGCTAGCATTACGGCACATCTGCTGCCATTACCACAGAAGCTTTCAGAGCCGTCAGCATTATAGTACATCATATCAAAGTCTAATGTGCTTTTTTGCTTCATTAGAATAAGACCATCTGCACCTATCCCAAATTTTCGATCACATAGGGAAGTGATTTGTTCTGTGGAAAGTTCCACCGTGTCGGTCGTGATTATGAAATCGTTACCCGTTCCTTGGTATTTGTAAAATGCTAGCAATTTATTCATTTAGTACTTTTAATAGGTTGGGATTAGTCACTTCTACCATTCTATTGTATTTGTTATTTTGCTCTAAGAAATACTGTGTACCTTTTAGTTGCACATACAGCCTATTGTCTAGCTCTTTAAATTTCAATACCGCTTTTTGGTCTATTCCATAGAGCTGTACTTTTTGACCGCTATATTTATAGCCTTTATAGTTTACTACACTATTCCAGTATTCTACGCTTATGGATCTTTTATTAGCTACCTTATTTTTTTCTGTTTCTGAGCCATCTGCGGCTTCTTTAACTTTGCTTACTTTGTCGCTTCTTGTAGCTATTTCTAAATTATCATCATCTTGTACTACATCTTTATTTTCCTGTTTAAAAACAGGACTAATAGCGGTCACTACAAATCGTTGAGTTGAGAGTAGTTTATCAGATTTCACTACTTCGGCAGTAGAAGAACTAGCAGCAGTAGATTTTTTAGGTGTATTTACGTCTTCTAGCTCATTCTCAGAGAGGTCGTATTCTTCCAGGTCTGCACTATTTTCTATGTCATCTTCCTCTAGCTCCCTCATTTTATCCATGGCGAGATCAGATTCTGTGATGGCAAGAGTTTGTGTGTCTATAGTGGCCATCTCTACTGCAGTATCAACTTGTGTAAGATTACCACCTTCCGTTATTAGCTTTGGTCTCTTCAAGGCTTGTTTCGGTATAGCTTTATTTTCTTGAGCTGTTTTGGTATCTTTACTAAATGTGATGTAGGGCTTTATATTAAAGAAGACTACCACAAGTATAGCTATGGTAGCAGCGGCTAATCCAGCAGTTTTGAGATAAGGGCCAATGGCTATAACCTTAGTTTTGGGTGATTCACTTTTGAGTATACCTCTGAGTTCTTGCTCTCTTACTGCGTTTATAGCCTCTATTATTGCCTTTTGCTCAGAAATGGCTTGGCGTAAGCCTTTCTCAGAGTGGAGTCTACTTTTGAAAATGTCGAGAGCAGCTCCCTGTAAATTGCCAATCAGGTAGTCGTTGATTAAATGATATGTTTTTTCGTCTACCATTATATCAGATCCTCTTTTTTGTAAGATTTTAAAACAGTAGCCTGTAGTTTTTTGAAACATTGATATTTCTTACTTTTTACTGTATCCGTATTAGCGAAGTTTAACTTCTCGGCTATTATGCTATTGTTAAAACCATCGAAGTAAAAGTAGGAGAGCAATTTACGGCAGGTCTCATCCATTTCTTGTATTATACCCACTATCACAGATTGATCCATAGTAAGATAGATTTCTTCACTGGCTTCGTGTGCTTGAATGGTCTCGTCTGCTGTTCTAAATTTAATCTTCTTCTTCTTAAGCTCTTTATACCAAAGATTTTTGGCAATGGACAGTATGTATGTACTTAGTTTTACCTGAAGTAAGAAGTTTGGTTTATTTACATTTTTCCAAACAGCAATAACGGTGTCCTGTAGTATATCGTCTACAGCATCTTCTTCTCCGCTATTTTTAAGTATCAAGTTTTTTACCATCGTAAGGTGATTCTTGTACAAGTATTTGAGTATTTGCTCGTCTCCTTCTTTTATTCTATCAACGATGATATGGTCTGCTGCTTTACCTATACCGAACATTTTGTAGATAGTTAATACCGCTTAATCGAGTTTGGTAAACGAAGCGTAACCGAATAATTGTTTCTGTCGTTAGATACATAACTTAGCGATGGTTTATTGCTGACAAATTTAATAAAATAATACGGTGTTTATAAATCTGTACTCATAGATGAGTTTTAGAATAGAGTTTGATAATTTAAAATGTATAAATAAATGGAAAATAAAATGAATAGTAAGAGCGTGTTAGCAGTTTTAGGTATAGCTGCTCTGGGGGGTATGGTGGCCTTAGGAGTAAATAAGATGTTTAGTGACGACCTTCCTACACAGAGTTCTGCTCAGCATGAGAATGCCAAATTTATATTGGCAGAAGAATCGGAAGACGTCCCAAGTGTCAATTTCGTATCTGTGGCAGAAGTAGCTACCCCAGCTGTTGTGCATATCGTAACTACAATGAAAAGTAGGTCAAGTAACATGCCCTCTAATCCACTTGAAGATTTTTTTGGACCAGGTTTTAGACAACCCAATTCAGGGCCGCAGCAAGCAACGGGTTCTGGAGTGATTATAAAAAAGAATGGATACATAGTAACTAATAATCACGTGGTAGATAATGCAAGTAAGATAGAGGTGGTCTTAGAGGATAAACGTACGTACATAGCAGTGCTAGTGGGTGCAGACCCAGAGACGGATCTTGCCTTGCTCAAAATAGAGGAGGATAACTTGGCGTATCTAAACTTAGGAAATAGTGATGAGCTAAAAATAGGAGAGTGGGTGGTTGCCGTAGGTAATCCTTTTAATCTTACTAGCACTGTGACTGCAGGAATAGTGAGTGCTAAAGGAAGAAATATAAATCTCTTAAGACAAAGAGGTGGGGAGTATGCTATAGAAAATTTTATTCAAACAGACGCAGCAGTAAATCCCGGCAATAGTGGAGGAGCACTTGTGAATACTAGAGGAGAATTGATTGGTATTAATACGGCTATTGCTTCTCAAACGGGTTCTTACTCTGGTTACTCTTTTGCTATTCCTATTAATTTGGCTAAAAAGATAATCGGAGACCTCAAGGAGTATGGGGAGGTTAAAAGAGCAATTTTAGGGGTCAGGATTCAAGATATCACACAAGAGTTGGCAGATGACAAGGGGTTGAAAGATTTGGATGGTGTGTATATACCTGCAGTAAGTGAAGGTGGAAGTGCAGAGAAAGCTGGGATAAAAGAGGGTGATGTAATTATTAAAATAGGGGAGGTTCGTGTAAATAAGTCGTCGAGTCTTCAGGAGCAAATAGGTAAATACAGTCCAGGAGATAAGGTAGTGGTGACCCTTATTCGCAATGGTAAAGAGAAGGCGGTGAATGCCACCTTGCTATCTAAGGATGGTGCAGACGAAATAGCTGCTGTAGTGAAGCAAGATAGAATTAAGGTGCTTGGTGCTGAGATTGAGAATTTGAGTCGAGACGAACGCTTAAAGCTTAAAATAAAGAATGGTGTAAAAATTACCAAGCTTGGTAATGGAGCTATGAAAAGAAAAGGAATACCGAGTGATTTTGTGATAACGCATATTGATAAATCTCCGGTGTATAGTACTACAGATGTAGAATATGCATTAAAAGAGAAATCGGGAGCTGTGCTTATAGAGGGAGTGACCTTCGGCGGTAGTAAAGAAGCGTATGCTATTCGTTTAGATTAATAAATTTTAATATAAAAAAATCCTGCTATTTAATAAATGGCAGGATTTTTTTATGATTGAGATATGGTATCTAGGGACTACAATGATTGTTCGTATGGGATAGAGCGTTCTACACCTCAAACCCATTCCAAGTTTCAAATTTCCATATCTCGAGCACTTGGTCTACGTGCAGAATGTATGGAGCATAAGCACTATTGGTACTCACTAGGGTAATACTGTGGTCGCCCTTTATTTTGTTGTATAGTCGTTTGAAAACGATACCCTCATCTTTGGTTACTACTATATAGTTATCTCCGTCTTTTATATCGTTCCAGTCTTGAAGGTAGCTGGCAGTTACCCAAGATCCTTCGCTTACAGGGGGCATGCTATCTCCTTTTATTTGGAAACTACGGTACGTTTTATTTTGAGGTAAAAAAGGGAGTTTAAACTTGGGCAGATTACTTATAAACTCTGGATCTGAGTACCCACCTGTGTATCCAGCCTGAGCTTTCATGCTTACTATTTCTATATTTTCCTCGTCATTGGCATCTACGCTTACGGTAAGTAGTCGTAGTTTTCTGCCACGTACATCAGCTTCGCTACCTTTTAGGATTTGCGATAGCTTAAAATGAGTAAGTTTAGATAGGTCGTGGCGTACAAGGCCGTCTAGTGTCACGTTAAAATAGTCTGCAATATCTATTTGTATCTCAAACGGAGGCTGCACTCCTCTTTCGTAACTATTTAATTTAGAGCGAGATAGATTAAGAGAGTCTGCCAGATCTTGTTGAGAGTGGCCTTTTTTTGTGCGGAGTAATTTGATGTTCTTGTCGAAATACATAAGGATGCAAATATAGAATAAAAGAGTATAATATTATCAAATTAAAGATAATTATATTATCAACAGCAAATTTATTTTATTGTAAGTATAGTTTTGATGTGGATGTTTTAATCAAATTTAAGAGTGCGTTAATCTGCTTAAGAAGAGCTTCTAGAAATATACGCGGATTATTAATTCTATGTGTATAGATTCTTTTATAAATCAATATCTTTGCACACAATCAGCACAATCGCGTAATAAGTAGGAATAAAGTGGGAATTTTTAATTTTTTAACACAAGAACTTGCCATCGATTTAGGGACGGCAAATACTCTAATCATTTATAAAGATAAATTAGTAGTAGACGAGCCGTCTATTATAGCCAGAAATCGCAGAACGGGTGAGGTTTTGGCTATAGGTACCGAAGCACAAAAAATGCACGGCAAAACACATGAGGATATTAAAACTATACGCCCATTAAAAGATGGTGTAATAGCTGATTTTGAAGCTGCTGAACAAATGATTAGCGGTTTTATAAAATTAATAAATAAAAAGAGCACTTTCGGTAGCCCGCAGTTACGCATGGTTATTTGTATACCAAGTGGTATTACTGCTGTAGAGAAACGTGCGGTAAAAGAAAGTGCAGAGCGAGCCGGGGGCAAAGAAGTATACATGATACCTGAACCTATGGCTGCAGCTATTGGTATAGGTATAGATGTGTCTGAACCTATGGGAAACATGATTATAGATATAGGAGGAGGTACTACCGAAATAGCAGTAATTGCTCTATCGGGTATAGTATCTGACGAGTCTATACGTGTGGCTGGAGATGATTTCACCAATGACATTATAGAGTATATGCGTAGACAGCATAACTTGATGATAGGGGAACGTACAGCAGAAAATATAAAAGTAGAGGTAGGTGCTGCCCTACCAGAATTAGAAAATCCGCCAGAAGATTACCCCGTACATGGTCGTGACCTAATGACTGGTATCCCAAAACAAATAATGGTATCTTACTCTGAAATAGCACTGGCATTAGATAAGTCTATTTCTAAGATAGAAGAGGCAGTGCTAAAAGCACTTGAGCTCACTCCTCCAGAACTTTCGGCTGATATATTTCAGACAGGACTATACCTTACAGGTGGTGGGGCTCTGTTACGTGGCTTAGATAAGAGAATCTCTAGTAAAACTAAACTGCCGGTATATATAGCAGAAGATCCTCTAAGAGCTGTGGTGCGTGGAACGGCTACCGTACTCAAAGATATTAAGAATTATAAGACTATTTTTAATAATACCTAATGCAAAGGCTCTTAGCATTCATAGAGCATAATTTTCATTTTATTCTATTTGTAATCTTACAGATAATCTGTGGGTTCTTAATTTTCGGATTAAATCCGTATCAACAAGCTGTGTTTTCTCATAGTGCTGCCAGTGTTACGGCCAGAAGTAATCAGCTATCTTCAGATTTAACATCTTACATGGATCTGAAAGAGCAAAATATTTTATTGCAGAGTCAGGTACGTGAGCAATTTAAAAATGCACCTAATACTTCTTTTCGTTTTCTGAGAGATACGATTGACGTAAAAGACAGTTCCCGTAGGCCTCTTTTCGAAGCTATACCTGCTCAAGTCATTTATAATACTACCTATAAAGCCAACAATATTTTTGTAATAAATAAAGGTACAGACGTAGGTATACGCAAAAATATGGGGGTAGTATCATCTGAAGGAGTAGCAGGAATAGTACTTCGCTCTAATGCAAATTACAGTGTGGCTATGTCTCTACTCAATACCGATATGAAAATTATTCCGAATATCAATGATCAGGAGTTTTTCACGGAGTTAGTATGGGATAATACCAATCCGAACACGATGAAAATTATGAGTATTAACAAATTAGAAAAAGTAAAAGTAGGCGACTTAGTATACACCGGCCGAAGTTCGTTGCTCTTTCCTCCAGGGATACCAATAGGTACTATCGCAAAACTTGAAACCAAGCCCAATAGCCAATATTTTGATACTTATATTACTACAGCTACACAGTTTAGAAAACTGACTTATGTGTACGTAATATTAAATAATGATGAGTCACTGATTACACCTTTAATGCCTGATGCTGAGTAGGGTATTGTATTATATATTGATTTTTGCATTGCAGGTGTTACTTTTTAACCATTTGGATCTATCGGCATTTTTAGTGCCGCAAGTTTTCATAATATTACTTATTACATTACCCCTGCAAACAAAGAAAATTTACCAAGTTCTAATAGCGTTTGGATTAGGGATACTTGCCGATTTTTTTGTCTCTACACCTGGTATTCATACTTCTGCCTGTCTTTCTTTAGTAATGATGAGAATGGCTATTTTAAATACGCAAGATCTTAAAGAAGAAATAGCCAATAAGCTAAGTTATACGGCTCGTAATGTAGGTGTATTGCCATTTTCATATACCGTATTGATTTTAGTTTTTTTCTATCATTTGTATGTTTTCTGGATAGGAAGTATAGGTGCTATTAATATGTATAATTTATTGGTTACAACGTTTATAAGTTCTGTTTTTTCATTAACAGTTATTGCCATATTCCAATTTCTGTCTTTGAGTCACTCACGTGAATAGGCATAGGTCACTATATATTGGCATTGCCGTAATACTAATTGGGAGTATATATATTCTCAGACTACTACAGATTCAGGTATTAGATGACAAGTATAAGAATGCTGCGGAGCGTATCTCTCTGCGTAAACAAACTATCTACCCACAGCGTGGGCTCATATTTGATAGACAAAATAAGCTTGTGGTGTTCAATGATCCAGTTTATGATCTAATGGTTTCAGTACCTATACGCTTAAGCGGAATAGATACAAATGCATTTTGTGATGTATTGGGAATAGATAGGCTAGAATTTGATTCCAGACTAGCAAAATCAAAAAAGACTTCTTACCGAGGCAAGGCCGTTTTTATGAAAAACGTGAGTAACCAATTGTATGCTCGAATGCAGGAGCGACTATATGAGTTTAAAGGGTGCTTCTTTGAGATACGTAGAGATAGAAACTATAAATACAATAGCTCTGCCCACGTACTTGGATACTTAGGAGAAGTCTCTAGAACAGAGCTAGGTACTCAAGAGGATGACTACTACGAGCAAGGGGACTATGTAGGTAAAAAAGGGATAGAGCGATATTATGAGGATGAATTGCGTGGGGTAAAAGGAGAGAAGTATTTCTATGTAGATATACACGGCGTAAACAAGGGTTCTTACAAGCAAGGTAAGTTAGATATAGAAGCGTTAGACGGTCATAATCTAGTGCTGAGCATCGACATAGATTTACAACAATACGGGGAGTCCCTACTCAATAATAAAATGGGTAGTGTAGTAGCCATAGAACCTAAAACGGGTGAAGTACTCGCACTCATATCCAGTCCTTTTTATAATCCAGCTAATTTTAACATTCAAAATAGAGGGAGTTACTATAATAAAGCACTACAAGACCCTACCAAACCTATTTTTAATAGAGCGGTTTCTGCTCCATATCCTCCGGGCTCTACCTTTAAAACTATCATGGCACTTATTGGGTTAGAGGATGGAGCTATAACAGCCGAAACACATTTTGGATGCCCTGGCTACTTCCGACTAGGAAGACGTACTATCAAATGCCATCCACATCCGTTTAGCACTAGTTTAGAGCGTTCCATAGCCAGTAGTTGCAATACGTATTACTGTAACACATTTAAGAATATGATGCAATCTAATAAGTATGCTAATACAGAAGAAGCATACTCAAGTTGGAAAGCATACCTCGAGAGCTTTGGTATAGGAAATATGTTGGGGGTAGATATTTCAAGTGAATTTAGAGGATGGTTAAAAGATCCAAGTTATTACGACCAAATGCATGGCCAAGGAAAATGGAATTATGCTAGAATTATTTCTCTGTCATTTGGACAAGGAGAGCTGGGCCTCACTCCCATACAAATAGCAAATGTAGCTGCATGTATTGCAAATAGAGGGTATTACTATACCCCTCACGTTGTGCGAAAAATAGAAAATCTAGAAAAGATTCCGGTGGAGTTTAGAACAAAGCATTTTACCAAAGTATCTGCCAAAAACTTTGATCCAGTAATCGCTGGCATGCTTGCTGTAACGCAAAGTGGAACCGGGGCGGGTGTAGCTATAGAAGGAATAAACATAGGCGGCAAAACAGGAACGGTACAAAATCCACATGGTAAAAATCACTCTGTATATATGGCTTTTGCTCCTGTAGAAAATCCTAAGATAGCCATAGCTGTAGTCATAGAGGAAGCGGGTTACGGTGCTACCTGGGCAGCTCCTATAGCTCATCTTATGATAGAGCACTATCTCCAGGCAGATTCTGTAACAGAGAGCTCCAAGATGTACCTAGAGAAAAGGATGAAGGAAGCAAATCTAATTCCCATAAAATATAGATCTCAACGAGATACCTCTCTGCATGGAAACTAGATCAAGAGTGGATATACTGAGCTTGTGTTTATACTTTGCCATAGCCATTATTGGTATAGCAAGTGTTTATTCTGCCACGTACGATGATGGAGCCATGACCTTGCTAGAAGGTAGAAGTGGCAAGCAGATTATGTGGTTTGGGGCCTCATTATTTATAGGCATTATTATATTTTTACTCAATGCTAATTTCTTTGAAGTGTTTAGTTGGTACTTCTACGTACCACTTATGCTATTGCTAGTCGTCGTTTTATTTATAGGAGCCGACATAAATGGAGCACGCTCTTGGATTAAAATAGGATCTTTTAGTATACAGCCTTCTGAGTTTGCCAAGTATGGTGCCGCATTTGCCGTGTCTTCACTGCTTAGTTCTTTAGACTTTTCATTTAACAAAGGAAATGATGTAATTAAGCTATTTGTAGCGATAGCATTTCCTGCTATACTTATTATTATTCAAGGGGATACGGGCTCTGCCTTGGTTTTTGCAAGTTTTATATTAGTATTTTATAGAGAAGGACTCACACCGGTGCTCTTAGTCTTAGGATTAGTAGCTATCTTCATTTTCGTGCTAACGTTGCTCATCGGGTTTAGCTATTTTACAGTTACTGCCATCGTTCTATTCCTAGTATTTACTGCTTTTACTTACTCCAATAAGAAGATGCTTATCCCTAGTCTAAGTATTTTAGCAGTTGTGGTTTTATTTAGCCTTAGTGTACAATTTTTGTTTAGTAATGTGCTGCAAGAGCACCAGCAAAAAAGAATACAAGTGACCCTTAATTTGATAGAAGATAATCAAGGTGCAGGCTATAATGTAAATCAATCAAAAATAGCGATAGGCTCAGGTGGTCTTGCTGGGAAAGGTTTTTTGAATGGGTCGCATACCAAGGGTAATTTTATTCCAGAACAGACTACAGATTTTATTTTTTGTACCATAGGTGAAGAAGGTGGATGGCTTATGAGCTCACTTACGATTATACTCTTTATCCTTTTTATTTTAAGACTATTACATCTTTCTTCTAGAGCTAAAAAGAAATATAAACGCATTTTTATTTTTAGTTTGGCTAGTATTATCTTTTTTCATTTACTGGTAAATGTGGGAATGACTATAGGGCTTATGCCCGTAATAGGTATTCCACTTCCTTTGATTTCGTATGGAGGTTCATCTATTTTAGCCTTCGGATTATTCATATTTACGGCATTGAAAATGGATGCATCTAGAGACGAAGATTTAACATCAGAAAGCTAATGACACAAGTACATCAACTCACTTATGGTCCGTTTGCGGAAAATACATATCTCATAACCGATTCAGATGGTAACGCCTTGGTAATAGACCCGGGTATGTACCATCCACAAGAAAACATGCGTTTTTTTGAATACCTGAATCAGAATAAATTAAAGCCAAGTAGACTGCTCTTAACTCATGCTCATCTAGATCATGTTTTTGGTGTGAACTGGGTAAACAAGCAATACAACCTAGTTCCAGAGGTACACAAAGAAGATAAGATAGTGTATGACAGTGCGGTTGCTGTAGCAAATGGCTACGGCCTTAGTATGGAGCCCTTAGTCGCGGCAAAAGTAGGATTAGAAGAAGGAGATACTATTGAGTTTGGATCTTCTACTCTTAGTATTTTACATGCTCCAGGGCATTCTCCAGGGAGTGTATGTTTCTATAATGCTGAAGAGGATTATGTGATAGGTGGCGATGTACTTTTTCAAGGCAGTATTGGCCGTACAGATTTACCTGGCGGAGACTTTGATATATTGATTAACAGTATACGTACGAAACTTATGAATCTGCCAGATGATACTACAGTTTACTCTGGTCACGGTGCTATTACCACGATAGGGCAGGAGCGAATCTCAAACCCTTATCTATAGGGACAAAAAAAATCATCAACTTCTCAGTTGATGATTTCTATTCTTTTTTTAGCTTTTAGTTCTTCTGTTGCTTAAATGCATCTATATCAAATAATAAACTAAATCGTATCGTGTTTTGTAGCGGATGTCTTCTTGTAAATGGCTGTAGATAAGCTGCATCTATTTGAAAAACTTTGTACTTAAGTCCTGCACCAAAAGTGGCGTACCGTCTTCCACCTTTCGTATCTGCTTCGTGAAAATATCCAGCTCTTAATGCAAATTGCTTTGCGTACCAGTACTCTAATCCCACAGAGAAATTAACCTCTTTTACTTCTTCTCTAAAGCCCCCAGGAGCATCTCCAAGAGAGGATAACATACCTTGTATTAATGGACCGTCATCTATAATACGACCATCTATATTACCCAAACTATCATAGGTGTATTGTGGGGTAGGTACCAATAGCTTATTGAAATCTACACCAAATCCTATCTCGTTGTACTCATCTATTTCGGTCTTCCAAAACGTTCCTAATCTAAAATTCACAGGAATGAAATCTCTATTTGCTTCCGTAGTATAGGTTATCTTGTTTCCGATATTACTTATGTTAGCTCCTAAGCTGTAGTCAAAATCTCTTCCGCCTATTTTCATGCCATTCTTATACGTAGCAGATACATCACCTGCTCCTGCTATACCAGCCTTTATTTCTGCACCACTCGTACCTACCTGGCCACGAGCAAGGTCCGAAAATATAAATCTAAGAGCTATACCCAACGATAAATTATCTGACAACTTACGTGCATAGGCTCCGTCTAAGGAAAACTCTTTTGGTTCATAATTTCCATTGGAGTTTCCATTATTGTCTGTAAACTGGATGTCGCCAAGAGTGAAATATCGTAGAGACATGGCAACCGTACTTTGTTTGTCTATTCTTTTATAACCAGACATATAGTAAAACCAAACATCTGGCACTAGTTGACGGAGCCACGGAGCCGCAGATATTGATATACCAGCATCACCCTCTATAAAGGCAAGTTTAGACGCATTCCAATGAATAGAATTAACATCTGCAGTGGTAGCTGCTCCTAGGTCTCCCATAGCAGCACCTCGAGAGTCTGGAGATATTAGTAAAAAAGGAGCTGCTGTGGTAATTACGTTTCGCTGACCTAGCAAACTTACTTTAGACTGTAATCCCCCTTGGGCAAAAACACTAAGTGTTCCAATCGAAAATATAGCTGTAAATAGGAATGATTTTAACTTCAATTTTTTTTGATTTAAAGGCAAATGTATCATTATTTTTTATTAGTTTATGATGTATAATTTTTCTGTTTTAGTCTGTGTAGAGCCATCTTCTGCTCTCACTTTTAGAGTGTAAATGTATACACCTCTGCCTATAGGGTCTCCATAGTTATCGCGGCCATCCCACTTTATATCTGCAGAGTGTGCAGGAGCATTAAGTATGTCTTGTGTTATAGTCTTCACCACCTTACCAGCTACGCTAGTTACTATAAGCGAAGCAGTAATATTTTGTCCAGCTTTGTTATGGTCAAAATGGAATTCGGTGTATGTATTAAAAGGGTTAGGGTAATTGAGTAGATTATCTATGGTCACTTCTTCATTTTCAGATACCACAAACTCAGTATAAGCATCTTTATAGTTATTATATACATCCCAAACCTTTAGATTTAAGGTATGTCTGCCAGCAGCTAACTCTGCAAATGGATACTCTATTCTTCCACTTTGGTAACTATTAAGTTCTGGTTTATAAAAATCATTCAGTACAATTTTCTTTTCGTTGTCTGTGCCTGCATCTAGTATGGCTTCCATTTCTCTTCCTATACCACTACCTACTGTATTGATACCATTGCTATCTAATAATTTTGCTAGCAGAAGAGGAGTAGGAGAAGTAGAGCCACCAAAAACCCAGCTCTCATCATCTAGGAATAAATCTAGTTGGTCAAATTCTGTGTCGTCTTTCAGGCTGTCCGAAGTGCCTCCTATTTTATAAGATAGTTCTGCACCACCTCCATGTTTTAGGCCATCTTTAGCATAATAAGAGAGTTTACCTTCTCCTATATTGTAGGCTATGTCTTTTGGTACTACAAATTGGAAGGAAAACGTACCATTGGTTACAGACGATTTGCCTTTATAGATGACCCTGTTCTGTTGTTCAAATTCTAATACCTTACTCTCAGCATCTTGACCTTGTGTTTTGTATGTACCCGGCTTGTCGAAGAATGTAGGGAATATTTCGCCATTAAAATCAGTAATTACATCATTCTTGAAATCTCTTATTTCTCCTTCTATGGTTACTACGCCTAGGGCCTTTAGAGTGTCATTATATAAACCTATCTCTATCCCATTTATTTTAGTTGTTATTACTCTTTCTTTTGGACTCAGCAGAGAGATAGCTGGATCTCCTAACAATATAAAGCAACGCGAGTTTGGACTATCGTTATTTCTATTTCTTGTAGTTTTATATGCTTCTCCTAGTGTTGGCAACTCATTATTAACTGCTTTCAGAAGGTTAGAGTTCAATAAAGCTCTATTTAATTGTGTATTAGTCCCTATATAAACCAAGCGTGTAGTAGCCACCATTCCTATAGCTCCGCCATCAGGGTCTAGCAGCATGAGCTCACCTGGAGATTCTATGCTTAGGTTGTCTATTTTCGCTATTTCACAGCTTGCAGTAATATAGAAAGCAAGTTTATTATAGTTACTCCAAGAAACTATTTCAGGTCTGGTTACTACTCTTTCGTGAGCCATACCATTCTCACCTCCGTGTCCTACATAGTTAAAAACAAGTGTTCCTTTACTATCTACCATTTTAGTGATTTCTTCATTCACTTGAGGGTATTTATTTCCACTACCAAAAGAAACCTGATCATAGGCGTCTAGCCATATTTTTTTAATATTAAACTGTGGACTCTGTTGTTTTAAATCAGTTGCCATATCTTCAGAAGGCTGTAAATGCTGGTTAAAATCTTCGTCATCTCCTATAAAGGTTACGTTTTGCATCCAGTCTCCTCTGCTCTGCTCACTATGATAATGCAGTATTTTATCTACCAATATTTTTGCTTCTGCTGCGTTACTAGCTGGCAGTCTACCTACACCTATGTCCAGAGTTTCGTCTACCAGACCTGTACCCCATTTTCCTTCGTTATCATCTAAAATGGCGTAGTAGTCGTCTGAGCAGTAAGAGTTGGGCGGAAAGTTAGATTCAAAGCTTTGGTAGATAGGAACTACATTGGTGTTATTTGCCTCGGCATCTTTATAATCGTAACTCGCATCACCAAACAGAAGCACATGCTGTAGTGGTCTTATATTATCAGACGGACTAGCTTGTCCTCTGTCGTATACCATTTTTATAAAATCTCTGATCCCTGTTACGTCTTGTGATCCACTAGAAAACTCATTGTATATCTGGTCGGTTGTTGCTACCACAACTTTTAATCCACGGCCTCTATGAAAGTCGGCTAATCTATTGGTCTCTAACAATAGAAGTGGGTTAGCTACTATGATATAATCTACATCTTCAATAGCATGTAAGTTTTGATTTTCTACTTTTCCTACAAAAGCAGGAACGGGGGCTGTACTTTTATTGAAGGCTATATACACAGGAGATTCTGTACTTAGAATATTAGAGGCTATGTAAACTCCTTTGCCACCTGCTGTAAAGGTAGCTTGTATTTTCGGGCTACTCAGTGACGTAATGTCCCAAATGGTATGAACTGAAGTAAGATTACCTATCTCGAATCTTACGTTTCCTGCAAGATTTTTAGTAGCAAAACGGAAATGCTGCTGATCATCATACATACTTAGTTGGCGAGGTACTGTAAGTGTAAAGTAGTCTATCCAAGCTGCGGCCTCATTCAATGTCTTATTGTATCGGTATGTCAGCTCTATGGCACTAGAAGTAAGGGGTGTGGTTACGTTAGATAGGGTAGGGCTAGCGGCAAAAAGCTCGTCGTATTTTCCTGATACTAAGGAGTAGTTCTCATTCGCTACAGATACTCCATTTATACTTATTTGCATAGAAGATGGCTGGCCATCAAATGAGCGGCCAGTAGTTACCGTGCGAAAGCCTAAATCTTCACCAATAAGTGCCCCGGGTACACTATAGTTGAAATTTTTGGTAGTGTTGTTTTGCATGTTATCTCCCCACCAAATTCTTCCAGATTGTATGTGGTTTTCTTCGTCTGCCTCATGGTATATCAAATGGTCATAACTGGTTACAGTAGTTGCAGAGCTATTCCCTTGTCCATCGGAGACTGTATTTATTCTTTTTCCAGCTCCATCTCCCCAAGTGAGATAATAGTAAGATGCAATATCGTAATCGTGACCATTGCCTATATAGCTTTTGCTGCCAGCTACGTATGAGTATGTTGCAGGCCCTTTGGCGTACCATAGAAAATAGTCGCCAGCATCAAATTTATTATTGCCGTTTGCATCTATACTTTGAAGTGGGTTCTCTTGCAAGCCTTCAGCTCTTAAAGTTATGATTAGTTCAGGGAGCATTTCGCCACCGTTACCATATATTTTAAAAGTAGACATAGTAATACTACTTGTATTTACCCCAAAGCTAGCTAAGAAATCAGCATCTATTTTATACACTCCGTCAGCAGCTATCTTTACCTTATAAAAATCTCCAGACGCTAAAACAGAGGTATAGGGTTGTGCCTTTTTTTTCTTTAGTCCAGTATTGGGTTTGCTAGTGTGGGAAGTAGTGGTGTAGTCCCATTCAAATGAAGTAAGGTACTCAGTAGTATTTCCGTTTTTTCTAAGAGGAATAACATTCAACCGAATAACTCTCTGCCCTCGGTCATACAATATCTCCTTTGTTATATCAAAATCATCTGTAATGTAGGAATGAAGTCTTGAGGTGTTTTTAGATCCGATTACAGCATTTTTTAGTTGTATAGTTTGGATATCAAAAGTACTAGCAGCTATCTGTGTAGAATAGATAGGAACAATATACTTGCCAGTTACTTGTTCACTACAGTTACTACACTTAAAAGGTGACAATATTTGAGTTGCAGATATTTCAGGATTTATTTGAACATCTGTATCTATTTGCCACTCTATAGTTTGTGATTTTTCAATAGTTTGAGCATTACCAATAATGCTCATCAGTAGAATAAGAGGTAAAGTGAATTTGAACTTAAGAAAACGCATTTAATAGATAGATTTACTTTGCTTTTAATATCTAACAATATTACCTCTTATTTTATTGTATTCTTTTTACTAAAGTCTAAAGTTGACATAATAATTATATTTTCTACACGAATATTCAAATATGTTATATCTTTGTGAATTACAATCTGTGTGAAATGAAAAATATTAAAGTTGCTATATTATTTACGTTTGGAGTCTTTGTTTCTAGCCAGGTTTTGGCTCAGGATCCAGAGTTTACTCAATTCTATGCTGCCCCGATTTATACCAACCCTGCTATGGCAGGCACTGGTACTTGTAATGGAGGAGGTAGAGTTGTATTAAATTATAGAAACCAATGGCCTTCTCTTCCTGGCACATTTATTACTTCTAGTGCCAGTTACGACCAGCATTTTGATAATATTGGGGGAGGAGTATCTCTTCTATTATTAGATGATAGAGCAGGTGAGGGTCTTTTGCGTTCTCAGACTATTTCGGCAGGTTATGCTTTTCAACTTAGACCAAGTAGACATTCTACTATCCGTTTTGGTATAGAGGGTCAGTATGGGCAAAGAAGTATAGACTGGCAGAGACTCAGATTCGAAGATCAGATAGATCCGAGTGCAGGGTTTAATAAAGTTACTGCTGAAACTTTCTTACAAGATCAAGTTAGTTTTGTGAATTTTGCTGCGGGTTTTGTAGGGTATACTGAAAATTTTTATGGTGGTTTAGCTGTGCACAATTTGATAGAGCCTAATCAATCTTTCTTTGGGAATCCTGCTGCTATAGTGCCAAGAAGATATACGGCACATGCTGGATTAGTTATTCCTTTAGATGGCAGAAAAAATCCGGAGTCAAGTATTTCTCCTAATGTATTATTTATGTTGCAAAATAAGTTTACTCAAATGAATATTGGTTTCTACTATAACAAAGGGCCTTTGGTTACCGGTTTATGGTTTAGACAAACATTTGGTGAGTATGGTAACTCAGATGCTCTTATGGCATTGGTAGGTTTCAGAAAAGACAAGTTTAAGTTTGGATATAGTTTTGATCTTACAGTTTCAGATGCCAGATCGGCAGCACCAGGTTCTCACGAGATTTCTGCAGGTATAGAGTGGTGTGCCAAAAAGCCAAGTAGAAAATATCGCCCAATCAGTTGTCCAGATTTTTAATTGAAGTCGAAAAATTATATTATTGCACAATATTTTAAGGTATCAAAAGGTTATTATAAATAGTTTATCAATTTATGAAATTTAATAAATTAACAATCGTATTACTAGCAATGGCAGTTATATCTACTGTAGCATGCAAGAAAGAGCAGTCGTCCAATACGGGATGGAATTACAATGACTCCAAGTGGGGAGGTTTTGAAAAGCACGAGTATGCTGGCCAAGAGACAGGTCCAGGCCTTGTGCTTGTGAGAGGCGGTGCTTTTACTATGGGTTCATCTGAGCAAGATGTGACTTATGAGCATAATAACATTGAAAGAAAGGTTACTGTACCTACATTCTATATGGATGAGACAGAAGTAACAAATAATCACTACAGAGAATATGTGTATTGGTTAGAGCGTGTATACATAGACTATCCAGAGGTAGGTAAAAATGCCTTGCCAGACACTAATGTTTGGAGAAACAGACTAGCATACAACGAGCCTTTTGTAGACTATTACTATCGTCACCCAGCATACCAAGACTATCCTGTAGTTGGTGTAAACTGGCAACAAGCTACTGCTTATGCAGCTTGGAGAAGCGATAGAGTGAATGAAATGATTCTGATAAGAGAAGGTATATTAGAGCCAGATCCAGATCAAATGAATGAGGCTAACTTTAACACAGGAGCTTACTACGTAGGGCAACACGATGGACTTACTTTCGGTAAGCAACAAATGAAAGACTACAAAGTAAAAAAAGGTGGTACAAGAGACGTAAGAATGGAAGACGGCATAATGCTTCCAGATTACAGACTGCCTACAGAAGCAGAGTGGGAATATGCTGCACAAGCTAACATAGGCTCATCTACTTACGAAAATATTAACCAAAAGAAAATATACTCTTGGGAAGGTTTAACTGTAAGATACTCAGGAGGAAAAGAAAAAGATAGAGGTTTGATATACGGTAACTTACGTAGAGGTAAGGGTGACCTTGCTGGTGTAGCTAATAAATTAAACGACGGTGCTATGATTACTGCACCTGTAGCTTCATACTGGCCAAACGATCATGGTCTATATAATATGAGTGGTAATGTTTCGGAATGGGTTATGGATATTTATCGTCCAATGTCTTATGAAGATGTAAGTGATTTCAATTCGTTCAGAGGTAACGTTTTTGACAAAGTGAGTCTAGATCAAGATGGCATAGTAGATCTTAAAGATAGTTTGGGTAGAGTGGTTTATGTTTCTGTTCCTGAAGAAGAAAACGTAGGACGTAGAAACTACAAAAGAGCTGATAATATAGGTTACTTAGACGAAGAGTCTTATATGGATGGTGAGCAAGGGTATGAATATGGTGTTAGTACACTTATAGATGACCAGGCAAGAGTTTATAAAGGCGGTTCTTGGAATGATAGATACTATTGGGCTTCTCCAGGTACTAGAAGATACCTAGATGAGCAACAATCACTTTCTACATTAGGTTTCCGATGTGCAATGCACAGAGTGGGAGCACCTTGATAGACATCCTTTGATACATTCGTCAAAAGACTAATGCTTAGGATGAAAAAAAAAATTCTAAATCCCAATCACGAAGGTGGTTGGGATTTTTGTTTTAAGTCTGTTTTACTTTTTATGAAGTATATATTGTCATTTGTTCTTGTTCTCATTTTTTTTGTTAGGCTGTTTTATTTTGTAGTCTCTGACGAGTAGTTCAAATTAGAACAAAAAAAAGCACCACGTTTTTACGTGGTGCTCTAGATTTCTTGGTTTGAGGCTATGTAGCTAGTTGACAAATCAATCAATTAACGATCAAGACTAACAATGCTCTTTATACACTTCTTGTAAGTGACTAGATATCATCTCTGCACTGCGACCTTCTATATGGTGACGCTCTACGAAATGCACTAGTTCGCCATCCTTGAACACGCCTATGCTTGGACTAGATGGAGGGTATGGTAATAGGTGCTTACGAGCTGCAGCTACAGCATCTGAGTCTTGACCTGCAAATACAGTAAATAAGTTATTTGGTTTTTTGTCGCCACTAAGAGAAGCTATTGCACCTGGGCGGGCACTACCTGCCGCACAACCACAAACACTATTTACTACGAGTAGAGAAGTGCCCTTAGCTGTTGACATAGCAATGTTTACCTGCTCGGCATCTCTAAGTTCTCTGAAACCATTATTTGTTAAATCAGCCCTCATTGGAGCTACTAATTCTTCTGGATACATAATTTTAATACTATTTATTGCAAATATGCAACAAAACAAAGGAAGGGATTGTTCTAGAAGTGTTAAATTTGCAACGTTTTTAAAAAAGAAATGACAACACAATCAATGAGTAACTACAAAGTAAAAGATATTTCGCTTGCAGAGTGGGGTAGAAAAGAGATCAATCTTGCCGAAGCAGAGATGCCAGGACTAATGTCTTTAAGAGAAGAGTTTGGGGGCAGTAAACCACTTGCGGGGGCACGTATCGCCGGCTGTTTGCACATGACTATTCAGACTGCAGTGCTTATAGAGACACTACAAGCTCTTGGAGCTGAGGTGACTTGGAGTAGTTGCAATATTTTTTCTACGCAAGATCAAGCGGCTGCAGCTATCGCTGCTGCAGGTACTTCGGTTTTTGCTTGGAAAGGATTAAATGAAGAAGAGTTTGACTGGTGTATAGAGCAAACACTGCACGCTTTCGAAGGTGGTAAGCCGCTAAATATGATTCTTGACGATGGGGGAGATTTGACTAACATGGTATTAGATAGATACCCGCAATTAGTAGAAGGTATAAAAGGTATCTCTGAGGAAACTACAACGGGTGTACTTAGATTATACGATAGAATGAAAGCAGGTACTCTGCCTCTTCCAGCTATCAATATCAATGATTCAGTAACTAAATCTAAATTTGACAACAAATACGGATGTAAAGAATCTGCGGTAGATGCGATAAGAAGAGCAACTGACGTAATGATCGCTGGTAAAGTAGCAGTAGTAGCTGGATACGGAGACGTAGGAAAAGGTACTGCAGCATCACTAGCTGGAGCAGGTGCTCGAGTAATAGTAACTGAGATAGACCCTATCTGTGCACTACAGGCAGCTATGGACGGTTTCGAAGTGAAGAAAATGGAAAATGCTATTCCTAGAGCTCAGATAATAGTAACCGCTACTGGTAACAAGGATATTCTTACAGAGAAACACTTTAAATTAATGAAGGATAAGACTATCGTTTGTAACATTGGCCACTTTGACAATGAGATTGACGTAGCTTACTTGAATAGCAAGTACGGTGATTCTAAATTTGAGGTAAAGCCACAAGTAGATGTGTACAATATAGATGGTAATGAAATTATCCTTCTTGCTGAAGGTAGATTAGTAAACCTTGGTTGTGCTACTGGTCACCCATCATTTGTGATGAGTAACTCATTTACAAACCAAACACTTGCTCAATTAGAGTTGTGGCAAAACACTGATAATTACAAGAATGAAGTATATGTACTGCCTAAGCATTTAGATGAGAAAGTAGCGGCACTTCACCTTGCTAAGATAGGTGTAGAATTAGAGGAGTTAAGTCAAGATCAAGCAAACTACATAGGTGTAGGTTTGAATGGTCCATACAAAAACGATGCTTATAGATATTAATTCGTTTTACGAATAAAGATCAAATAACAATATTCAAATCCCAATTGCCTATGGCGGTTGGGATTTTTTGTATGTACAATCCATTATTAGGTTGTTATATTTTAAGATGAGTTGTATGCCAACATCAATTTATATAAATCATCCAAAAGGATATACCTTGTATAATTAGCTATTCGAAACAAGACATTCGACCTCTTAGTGGTAGAACCTTTTATTAGCTATACAGGAGTATAAATATAAGACCCTTTTGGGTCTTGATTGCCTTTATATCACACGTGAAATTCCCGTACTACCTTTACAACTATATACCGCATCTGCTTCCTCTATATCATTCATCGTGATATTCTTCTCGGTGATAGCAAAACCGTAGTTGCGAAGTAAAAAACGCTGTGTAGCTCCATTCACTCCGCCACTTTTTAGGCTTGGGATAAAGAAGTCTTCCCCTTTTTGGATCAGGAGATTGCTGATAAGCTCTTCACAGATGTGCCCTTTTGTATTCTCTATGAGTAGGTAGTCGAGTTCTTGCTCTTGCTTGTACTTAGCTGCAATCACATAGTAGATGCTGCTAAGACTTTTTACCGTCATCCACGGCACTATGGGTTTTGGTTCTGGATATATTGCTAGTTTACCTTTGGCTAGTGGAGCTTTCTTTAGATCTGCTTCTAGGTCTAGGGAAGTAGGTAAGAAGAAGGGTTGGCTGTATTCTCTAAATGAATGATCGAACGCTACTTCATTGCATTCTGGTAAGTACTTTCCTCCGCCGTCTCTAAAGAAGTTAATTCTCACTATTCCGTCACTCTTGTAGGATAGAGCTATGCCTCGGAGAAATTCCTCATCTGCTAAAAAGGTAGGCTCAAATTTATAGATCTCGAAAGCGTAATTAATTCGGTCTCCATGAGTTTGTATTAAGGGTACGGAACCATTTACGATACGGATACTCTCAAAAAAACCGTCCCCGTATAGAAAGCCTCTATTCATAGTATTAAGCGAAAAGCATTCCTGCTATAGTAGCTGTCATAAGGCAAGCTAGTGTGCCACCTAATAGTGCTCGCATACCTAGTCTAGCAAGGGTGCTACGTTGGTTTGGAGCTATGGAACTAATGCCACCTATTTGTATGCCGATAGACGCAAAGTTGGAGAATCCGCATAGTGCATACGTTAGAATGATTATAGAGCGATTTTGTAGATGTGCTCCGCCAACACCTGCAATCATATCTTTTAATGAGAGGTAAGCTATAAATTCATTTACAACCGTCTTTTCACCTAGCAGCTGACCGCTTAGAATCATGTCTTGACCTTCTATACCAATGACCCAAGCCAGTGGTGCGAAAATGTAGCCTAATATCATTTCTAGGGTAAGACCTTCATATATTGTGTTTCTTACTATTAAAGTATTGAGGGAATCAAACTGCCACCAAGTACCAATGCCGTCAAAAGAACCGACGACATTAAGAAGTAGGTAATTGAACATAGCAATGAAGGCAAGAAATACTAAAATCATTCCTGCAACATTTACTGCAAGCTTAATACCGTCTGTAGTTCCATTAGCTATAGCTTCCAGCGGGCCATTGCCCATTTGATCCTTGTTTAAGTCTAAGTTAGAATCTACTTTTTCTGTTTCTGGAAAGATGATTTTGGCACATACAATAGCAGCAGGAGCAGAAAGAATTGATGCTGTAAGGAGATGCTTGGCAAACTCTTGCTGCGAAGCAAGGTCGTCTCCACCTAAGAAGCCAATGAATGCGGCGAATACACCGCCAGCGATAGTTGCCATACCACCTGTCATAAGACACATTATCTCAGATTTACTCATTTTTGAGATGTAGGGTTTCACTACCAATGGAGCTTCAGTCTGTCCTACGAATATGTTAGCTGCTGCAGCTAAGCTCTCCGCACCGGATAGTCTCATTGTTTTGCTCAGTATCCAAGCAAATCCGTAAACTACTTTTTGTAGTATGCCTAAATAGTATAGGAGTGAGGTAAGAGCTGAAAAGAAAACTACGGTGGGTAAAACCTTGAAAGCAAAGATGTAGCCTATGGTTTGGGTAATTTCAGGATCGCTAGTGACTAAATTGCCAAATAGGAACTCGGCACCTATATCTGTAAAGGCAAGTAGTTGTGTGAAAAAACTAGCAAATACTCCAAAGATAGCAGCAAACTGTGGCACTTTGAATACCAATATACCTAGAATAAGTTGCATGGCAACTCCCGTGACTACTAGCTTCCAATCTACTTTCCTCTTGTGCTTACTAAATATAAAAGCTATTCCTATTAGAATTATTAAACCTAAAAGGCCTCTAAGTATCTCCATTGTTGTTATTAATCGGTAAATATAAGAATATCTAATAGTTGGCAGCTGTTCATCTTATTTACGGAATAGCCTAATTACGAGAAAATAATCTCAAAAAGAAACAAAATTGTATTTTGAATTTGCCGTGTTACTATGCTAGTACACGTTAAATGACAATATAATACTCTGTTTATTAGCAGTTTAATTTATTGTATTAGTGAGTTTGGTACACTTGGCATTCGGATTGTAATGTACAAATGGAGATTACGTTCTCCTAAAATTTGAAATAAATACATCCTCCATAGGAGGAATATATAAAAATGTTGATTTAATACGAACAACAAACTACTAACCGCGGAGTGATGACCGCAACAAAAATTCGGTTGATTACCGATAAGAGGTATGATTACCTTGACTATTTGTTATTTCATATGTAATTTAACCATTATGTATTACGATTTAAGCTTCTGGAGCGAACACCAGAGGCTTTTTTATTGCCTATTTTTTAGCCAATCTATACTATGCTCTTATATATGCTAAATGCTCCCTTCTCTTATCTTTGCCCGACTTATATAAAAGTATGCAAGATCAAACGCCATATATTCCTATAAACAAAGTACGAATAGTAACTGCTGCGTCTCTTTTTGATGGGCACGATGCTGCCATCAATGTGATGAGACGTATCATACAAGCTACTGGCTGTGAGGTGATACACCTAGGGCACGATCGTAGTGCTGAGGAAGTAGTGAATACTGCTATTCAAGAAGATGCGAATGCTATAGCTATGACTAGTTATCAAGGTGGTCACAATGAGTATTTTAAGTATATGCGTGACCTACTCAATGAAAAAGGTGCAGGTCATATCAAACTCTTTGGTGGGGGTGGTGGTACTATTCTTCCGTCTGAAATAGCAGATCTGCAGGCATATGGAGTTACAAAGATTTATCATCCAGATGATGGCAGAGCGATGGGCTTGCAAGGAATGATTAATGACTTGGTCAAAACTTCTGATTTCCCCACAGGGAAAAACCTAGACGGTGAAGTGCAGTCATTTCGCAAAATGAATAAAATGTCGATAGCGAGAGTAATCTCTGCAGCCGAAAATTTCCCAGAAGAAAATAAAGACCTTTTAGCAGGTATAGTTGCTGAAGCTAAAGAGATTAAAACTCCTGTACTGGGTATCACAGGAACGGGAGGAGCTGGTAAAAGTAGCTTGGTAGATGAGCTAGTTCGTAGATTTCTAGTAGATTTTCCAGAGAAAAATATTGCTATCATATCTGTAGACCCATCTAAGCGTAAAACGGGTGGAGCTCTGCTCGGAGATAGGATTCGAATGAATAGTATTCGAAATGACAGAGTGTATATGCGTTCGCTTGCTACTCGTCAGGCTAATTTAGCGTTATCTAAACACATAGACGTAGCAAAAGATATTCTGAAAGTAGCGGGTTACGATTTAATTATTCTTGAGACTTCTGGAATAGGACAGAGTGATACTGAAATAACCGATCACAGTGATGCTAGTTTGTACGTGATGACACCAGAATACGGTGCAGCTACGCAGTTAGAGAAAATCGATATGCTTGACTTTGCAGATGTTATTGCATTGAATAAGTTTGATAAGCGAGGAGCTTTAGATGCTGTGCGTGACGTAAAGAAGCAGTTTCAGCGTAATCACGTCCTGTTTGACCAAGATCCAGACGATATGCCGGTATACGGCACTATAGCTAGTCAGTTCAATGATCCTGGAGTGAATTCGCTGTACGCTAAGCTAATAGAGACGATCAATGAAAGAACGGGTGCGGGTTTTAAATCTCAACTCGTAGCTGCTAATGAAATGTCTGAGAAGATATTTATTATTCCACCCAAAAGAGTACGCTATCTCTCTGAGATAGCAGAGAGTAATAGAGGATATGATAAATGGGCAAGAGAGCAATCTAGTATCGCCCAAAAACTATACGGTATCAAGAAAACTATTACTACTATTCATGAAGCTGAGATAACTGATTCAGATAGACTAATAAAAGACTTAGAGGAAACGTATGCTAAAGTAGCTTTAGACTTTGATCCAAAACTACAAATAGTGATAGACGAGTGGGATGGGGTGAAAGAATCGTATGCCAATGATATTTATACGTACCTCGTAAGAAACAAAGAGATTAAAGTAGAGACTAAAACAATCTCGCTTTCTCATCAAAAAATAAGCAAAGTATCGCTGCCTAAGTATGAAGCTTGGGGCGATGTGCTGCAGTGGAATCTGCAAGAAAATGTACCGGGTAAGTTTCCGTTTACTGCGGGTATCTACCCATTCAAACGTCAGGGCGAGGATCCTACTAGAATGTTTGCCGGAGAAGGAGGTCCAGAGCGAACCAATAAGCGTTTTCACTACCTCAGTAGCGATATGCCAGCCAAGCGATTGTCTACGGCTTTTGACTCGGTGACGCTCTATGGTAATGACCCAGACAGCAGACCAGATATATATGGTAAAATAGGAAATGCAGGTGTAAGTATCTGCTGCCTAGACGATGCCAAGAAACTATACTCAGGGTTTAACCTAGCTCACGCTATGACCTCTGTGAGTATGACTATCAATGGTCCTGCACCTATGTTGCTTGGGTTCTTTATGAATGCCGCTATAGATCAGCAGTGTGAGATATACATCAAAGAAAAAGGACTAGAAGCTGAAGTACAGAGTAAGATAGATGCCTACTTCAAAATAAAAGGAAGTGAACAACCGAAATACGACGGAGATCTACCAGAAGGGAATGATGGTCTAGGACTCATGCTCCTAGGACTCACAGGAGATAAAGTACTGCCTGCGGATGTATATGCAGGCATAAAAGCACATACGCTATCGCAAGTGCGTGGCACGGTGCAAGCAGACATACTCAAAGAAGACCAAGCACAGAATACGTGTATCTTCTCTACGGAGTTTGCTCTGCGACTAATGGGAGATGTGCAGCAGTATTTTACAGATAATGGAGTGAGAAATTTCTACTCGGTAAGTATCAGTGGATATCACATAGCAGAAGCCGGAGCTAATCCGATTACACAATTGGCATTTACATTGGCAAATGGATTCACGTATGTAGAATACTACCTCAGCCGTGGGATGGATATTAATGCCTTTGGGCCTAATTTATCGTTCTTCTTTAGTAATGGTATAGACCCAGAGTATGCGGTAATAGGCCGTGTAGCTAGAAAAATATGGGCAAAGGCTATGAAGCTAAAATATGGAGCCAATGAGCGTAGCCAAATGCTCAAATACCATATCCAGACCAGTGGTAGAAGTCTACACGCACAGGAGATAGATTTCAACGATATACGTACTACATTACAAGCACTGTATGCTATCTATGATAACTGTAACTCACTGCATACTAATGCGTATGACGAGGCGATAACTACTCCTACAGAAGAAAGTGTACGACGTGCAGTAGCGATACAACTTATCATAAACAAAGAGCTTGGACTAGCCAGAAACGAAAACCCAATGCAGGGATCGTTTATCACCGAGGAACTCACTGATCTGGTAGAAGAAGCGGTAATGACCGAGTTTGATAAGATCACCGAAAGGGGAGGAGTATTAGGAGCGATGGAGACTATGTATCAACGCTCTAAGATACAAGAAGAAAGCTTGTATTACGAGACCTTGAAGCACAATGGAGATTTCCCTATCATAGGGGTAAATACCTTCCTAAGCAGCAAAGGCTCGCCTACAGTACTGCCTAAAGAAGTGATCCGTGCTACAGAAGACGAAAAGCAATTCCAGATCAATACACTCCAAAGCCTAAACAAGCGATACGAAACAGAAGCTACCGCACTACTCGCCGACATACAGCAAAAAGCACTCAGAAATGAGAATGTTTTTGAAGCACTGATGGAAGTTAGTAAGGTGTGCTCACTCGGGCAGATTACGAATGCACTCTTCGAAGTTGGGGGGCAGTATAGACGGAATATGTAAATTTGGAATTAGAAAGTAAACATAACGATGTCTACCAAGAAGTAAAACGACTTATAGTCGATGCTCAAAGAAGGGTTTATACTTCTTCTAATACCATATTACTCAAATTGTATTGGGATATAGGGGAGCAAATAGTGG
>JBDNFQ010000229.1:0-3357 GCA_041689715.1 Bacteroidia bacterium | reverse complement strand
TCCTACAATGAAAACGGATGGCGTGTTCCTACAATGAAAACGGATGGCGTGTTCCTACATTTTTTCTGAATCATCATTCCAATTCTGAATATTCTCATTAATGTAGGTAGCGATTCGTTGATATTCTTTTTCATCGCGTATGATGCGGTCATGAAATCTATTTTGCCATCCAAAATCAACGAAATTTTGTGCTTTGCACGACCTTGTGACGTGCCCTTTATAGCTATTTACAAATGATCCCAACGAACCTTTTTGCAATGGATGTATACGACCAGATCTGACGAATCCGTCTCCTAATGGCAAATGACTAGACTCTGGAACTTTGCTTATTTCTTGGTTTTTTAATATCACAATTAGATGCACGTGATTTGGCATCACTACGTATTCAGTAATCTCAATGTTTTTCTTCATCTCCATAGCCATTTTGATCTGCTTCAAAGCAATTTCTCCCATTGGAGAATACTGGATATCCTGATTTACTATATTACCAAAAAAACGTGTTCTATCTGCACAGATAATGGTTACGAAATAGGCATCATTAGATGCGTAGTTAAATCCGGGTAAACGATATTGTTTTTTCAGTTTGTACATTTTTTGTTCCTGTAGGAACTCGCCTCGAGGCGAGTTCCTACAGGAAAATGGTTTCCCCATTTTACACCATTATTAGTGACTAGGTTCCACCTCTATATTATCTACATCTATATCCTGCTTCTTAAGCATTCCCCTTACTATAAAGGCAAATAATGTGATGTACGCAAAGCAAATAACGGGTAGTATGAATGACTGGTGAATCCCAATAATATCTGACAATTTACCTTGAATAGGAGGTATAATACCTCCTCCTAAAATCATCATTACCAAGAACGCAGATCCTTGAGAAGTGTACTTACCTAATCCAATTATGGATAAGCTAAAGATGGAAGGCCACATAATGCTACAAGCTAATCCCCCAGAAAGGAAGGCGTAAATGGCCGTCGTTCCATCGGTGAATAGTCCAATTGTCATTGCTATGGTACCCAAGCTTCCAAAAACCATTAGCGTTCTAGCTGGTTTGTCTTTACTAATAAAGAAAGCTGCTATTTGAATGAATACGCATAGAACGTAGTAATATAGCGGTCCCATGTCTTTCCCAGAAAGCACATTCACTCCAATGATAACTGCAAATGCAACTAGTGGTACAAGCATCAAAGCAATCTTCTTTTTTATTCCCCCAATGTTAAAGGCACTAATAGCACCTGCCCAACGTCCTATCATTAAACTACCCCAATACATGGATACATAAGGTGCCAGTTCGGAAGACTGCAGTCCGCCAAATTCTTCTAAATTTAGAAGTTCGCCGAGGTTTGATCCTATGGCTACTTCTACTCCGACATACATGAAAATAGCGAGCATACCTAGTACCAGTTGAGGATATTGCATAGCACCCCAACCTTCTTGGTTTTTGGTGGCAGATGAGTATGAGAATAGAAGGCCTCCCACGACTACAACTAGTGCTCCAAATAGCCAATACATTCTTTTCCGTTCCAATGGTTTCTTTATTACTGCAATTTGATCTGTTTCAGGTTTAATTGAGGTTTTAAAATCGGTGATTTGAGATGCCAATGCCTTTAATTCTAATGCTCTATCGTCAGCTGATAAGGCAGAGTTATGTTTTATAGCGACTATTTCTTCTATAGCCTTACTTATTTTACTTGTAGTGGGTTCTATGCTTTTTTCTATTGCTACAATACTCTTTGCTTCATCCGAATTATAACTTGCGAAAACAGGACTAAACATTATGATGAGTAATCCAGTCATTATTGCCAATGATCTCAAGGCCCTATTGGCTTTTTCAACGGGTTCTGAAATAATACCGGCAGGCACTTTTTTAGAAAAGTAAAATAGAGCGGCAGCGAGTAAAAATAGTAATCCAACACCTGCGTATAAAATGATAACCTTATTTAACTCTAGCATTTTAATCTGTTCATCAGAAATGGTAGATGCAGTGCCAAAAAGTGCTAATGCAACGACTATTGGCCCTATTGTGGTTCCAAAAGAGTTGATACCACCACCAAGATTCACCCTACTTGCCCCAGTTTTTGGGTCACCCAACAAAATAGCAAAAGGGTTTGCGGCTACCTGCTGCAGAGAGAAGCCCAGTGCAACTATAAATAGACCTAGTAGCATCCCGGCATAAAGGTTCGCTTGTACAGCTATTATCATTGCTCCAGCACCTAATGCAGAGAAGAGTAGACCGTAAACTATACTCTTTTTATAGCCCCATTTGCCAACTATGTCTTTCCCTGTGCTGGCACCTAATGCAAATAAAAGTAAAGCCCCAACGTAGTATGCAGTGTAAAACGCAAAGTCTACAAGTTGAGATTGAAATTGGTCAAGGGAAAAGTAAGATTTACAAAAAGGAATAAATATACTATTTCCTGCTGCTATGAATCCCCAAAAGAAGAATACCGTAATCAGAGTATATAAAGCTGGATAATTAGTTTTGGTCATATTTTATTGGCTAGTTGAGAATAAATATATTCTTGTAAAACGAATATACAGACCAAAGCGATAAGAATAAAGGTTTGGAACAATTCGTGTCCTCAAATGTGGAATTAAAATCTATAGAAAGAACTTAAAAAACTAACTTCCTAAAAGGACTATTAAGTTTTCTCTTTAGCCTCTCAGCCTTAATCACAAAAGCCTCGTCTTTATTTTCTGAGATTATGTGTTCTAGGGATTGTAATGCTGCAGCTTCATTATCCATTTTAAGTTGGGTAAGAGCTACATACCAGAGTGCTTCTGGATGATAGTCCCCAGATACTTCAGATAAGGTTTTTATTGCTTGCTCATCTTGACCAGCCTGTATTAGACTCTGGCCCAGGTAGAATTTAGATACTTGGGTTTCTGGGTTTGTATTTTCTATTTCTGTGAATGCATCTATAGCAGCTAAAAAATCTTCTTTGTTGTAAAGTTCCATTGCTTTCTCCATAGTGCTCATATCTGCGTCCATATTGGTAATGTAATCGCCAGCAGGAGTGTATGCCTCTTGGTATAGCTTGCTTGTTTTGTATTGCTGAGCATAGAAGCCCAAGCCGACAACAGCAACTAGCATTACACTAGCAGCTATCTTCATCCAACCTAAGTAGCCAGATTTAGAACTGTTAACTTTCTTATTTCTTATGCTTTGCACACGATCTTTCATGTCGCTAATGTGCTTTAATCGGATTGCCTTAAGAGCTTTTTTGAATAGCTCTACTTCTTTCTGAAAATCTAAATCTGTTTTTAGGAGCTCTTGATATTCGATTAACTCAACGATTGTTAAATCCTCGTCGAAGTAGCGTTCTATAAATGTAGTGTATTGCGTTTCCATTATAC
>JBDNFQ010000228.1:0-6493 GCA_041689715.1 Bacteroidia bacterium | reverse complement strand
TACCGAACTTACCACTCTACATTAGCATCGTATTCTTAGCCGCTGTAGCATACACCTACCTCATTACATTGAAGGCTAGCCATAATCACAAAGTAGTACGATGGGGCTCTCTCCTATGGCTAATAGCCATAGCCGTGCCTACGCTCTATGGCTTTTTCTTAGATACGAGCACCGTACCTCCACGTATGCCAATACTCCTAGCACCTGCACTTATTGCTATGCTCATAGCTTTCAATACTCAGAAGGGAAAAGCGTTTATAGACTCGCTAGATATCAAACTATTAACTTGGCTCAGCCTTGTCCGCATTCCCGTAGAAATTTGTCTTTTTTGGCTATTTCTTGCAGGACAAGTACCAGAAGTAATGACCTTCGAAGGAAGAAACTGGGACATCCTCGCTGGGGTTACTGCTCCCATTGTGGCATACCTTTACTTCAATAGAAAAACCCTGAGCAAGAAATTATTCTTAGCTTGGAATGCAGTCGGGATACTACTACTCGTCAATATTATGGTTCATGCTATACTCTCTGCACCTAGCCCTATTCAGCAGTTTGGTCTTGAGCAACCCAATACGGCTATCTTACACTTCCCGTTCGTTTGGCTAGCTAGCTATGTAGCTCCAATGGTGCTCTTTAGTCATTTTGTGATAATCAGGAGGTTGAGGAAGGAATCTTAAAAAAAACGCTACCCTTATAATCTCAAAGCCCGCATTTACATTCTCGCATAACGAAGATTCGACCACTTCTTAGTCGCACCCCTCTCTACCATATCCATGTTATAAATATAAGACTCCGAGGGAGTCCACTTCCTCAATAAAATTCACTTTTTAAGTATGAGAATCCACCTGTTCCTATTTACAAAGACAACACTTAAGATTTGAGTTTGAATTTAATACTTGAGTTTGCACTTGATTAACCATAATACTCCACGTACTGGTTCTCAGTCTCGTAGAGTTTGATACAGTGTAGTGTAGCACCTTCGGGCATTTCGCCTTCTATCTGCTCCCAGATTTTCATTACGATATTTTCTATGCTTGGCATTACACCTTTCAGAAAGTCTACGTCTAGATTAAAGTTCTTATGATCTAGCTTAGATACTATCTTGTCCTGTAGAACAATTTTTAGCTTTTTGAGATCCATCACAAAACCAGTATCTGGATTTGGAACACCTTTCACGGTAACAAAGAGATCAAAATTATGACCATGCCAGTTTGTATTGGCACACTTGCCAAAAACAGAATCGTTCTGCTCTTCTGTCCAACTAGGATTAAAGAGTTTATGTGCTCCATTAAAATGAACTTTTCGTGTTACGTATACCATTGAAAGGTGCAAAAGTAAGTCTAAGATTAAAAAGTAAGTCTAAGATTAAAATTAAATCTAAGTCTATTCTCTAACTTTTGATACCACGATTAAACGAATATTTACAAATGAATCTACATTTCGACTACGCTCAATGTGACTCATTATAAACTTAGACTTAAATTTGCGATACATGGCGATACTCGTTACCGGTGCAGCAGGATTTATAGGCAGTTGTTTAGTCGCTTTTCTCAATGAAAAAGGCCTAACAGACCTCATCCTAGTAGATGATTTTAGCAAAATAGAAAAAGCTAGAAATCTGGAAGGGAAACTCTTTACGGCTAAAATAGACCGCTCTATATTTTTACACGATATAAGCAGACACTCGATTGAGTTTGTCTTTCACATAGGTGCACGTACAGATACTACAGAGTTTGACAAGAGCATTTTTGACAAGCTGAATATGGACTACTCCCAAAAGATTTGGAATCACTGCACTGCGAATAATATCCCATTTCTATACGCATCATCAGCGGCTACCTACGGTGGTGGTGAGCACGGTTTTGATGATACGGCAGACATTTCTCCGCTCCTACCGCTTAATCCATACGGACAAAGCAAACAAGACTTTGATTTATGGGCACTAGAGCAAGAAAATAAACCACCATTTTGGGCAGGTTTAAAATTCTTCAATGTCTTTGGGCCTAATGAGTACCACAAAGGCAGGATGGCCAGTGTAGTGATGCACGCCTTTAACCAGATAAAAGAAAACGGAAGCCTAAAACTTTTCCAAAGTCATAATCCTAACTACGAAAATGGCGGACAAATACGTGATTTCATTTACGTAAAAGATCTACTTTTACTTATGTGGTTTTGGTACAAGAAACGAACAGATAGCGGTATTTACAACGCAGGCACGGGAAAGGCTCGCACTTTCAATGACTTGGCAAATGCGATATTCATAGCTTTAGACAAACATCCGCAAATAAACTACATCCCTACCCCAGAAGATATCCGTGATAAGTACCAATACTTTACTGAAGCTAAGATGGAGAAAACCCGTAATGCTGGATACCAAAAATCTTTTTACGAATTGGAAGATGCTGTAGCTGATTATGTACAAAACTACTTGACACCAAACGCAAGCTATTGAAAAGAGTACTGCTAATAGCGTGGGTAGTAGGTATAGCTATAGCAGCTATACTAGTGGTGAAGCTAGTAGGCAATGATGCCGCAGAACCACAAGTAGAACTACTAGATATAGCTCCTTTCATAGAAGAATTAGAGCAAGAATCTGGTCAGATCTATGCAGAACTTGTTCCTATAGGTTTTGACCAAGCCTCTCACGCAAAAGCCCTTGAACTTCGCAACGAGCGGTGGTATATTCTGGAAATAGAAGGAGGTACTCTAACATACTGGAATAGCAATAAAGTTGGTATAGACACTAACCTCTTATCTGCACCTCATTATCCTATACTCTATCGATTTGGTGACGACTTGTATACCGTTTTCCAAAAAAGCCCTACCATATACTTTGCTTTCCGATTAGCAAATGACGGACAGATACATCCTAGACTTGCTCAGCAAGCGAGCGTATTTAGCAATAAGGAACTAATAGAGAGTCAATTACCTATTCAAATCACAAGTACTATCCTCCCATTCCAAACCATAAAAAAAACCCAACGAGCATTTTTGAACTTTGCTTTATTCAGCAGTTTTTTATTCTTGTTTTTAGCCCTTTGGTATGCCAATGAAAGAAGCATACTGATGTACGCGGCGGCTGTGGCAGTCATAATTATCACTATTTTGACGTACTTTTATCAGAAGCTACCTATACTTGATTACTTTTTTATTACCACAGAGAGCATGGCTCATATGAGTGCACTACAACTCAATGTTACCTTGTACATACATCTAGCTAGTCTTGTGGCCGGATGCCTTCTAGTATTTTCATTGGTAAAAAAACTACCCACGATGCTAAGTGTATTTCTACTGAGTATAGGCGTATTATTCCTAGCTGATTTTTTCTTAGACCTCAGTGCACACATTGTCCTTAAATCTGCCATCCCCTTCGATTTTGAGAAACTATTTAATCTGAGCAGTACATCGTTTGCCGCTCTTGGATTTATATGTCTCACTTTTATAGCACTCTGGATACTCATACACTATACTAAGCTATCTAAGTTTCTTGCGGGTAGCACTTGGATCTCTGTAAGTGTGGGTATATTGGCTTTTTCTATATTCCAGTACTTGGATGCGAGTAGATCTTTTAGCAGCCTTTTCCCTCCTATACTGCTCACAGGAGTGGGAGTTTTTATAAATAGTAGACCCCTCACGCAACGCTGGAAAATCTATATCTACTTTGTGCTCACCGCTCTACTCACGGCTACCATTATAGCAGAAAATCACGAAGTAAGAAACGAGCAAATAGCCCGCGACTATGCCATTCGGCTTGTAAGCAATGAAGACCAAAGAGCCGAGAGCATTCTACAAACTTTTGAAAACCAGCTAGCACAAGAATTTTTAGTGCCTGAAGATTATCAAAATTTTATAGATAAGAAAGAACTGATAGAAAGTAGATTAAAACATCTTTATTTCAGCAATTATCTAGAAAAATACGAGCTAAAACTTCTCAGTTTTAGCCCTGACGGGAGTAACATAAATGGAAGTAGCTTGTATACTTTTAGTTACCTAGATAGCATCTTTAACAATCACTCTAACCGAACGGCAAGTGCTTATTTCTACCGTCTAGATAACGCTTCTGGACTAAATGGCTACATCGCCGAGTATGAAAATTGCGATTTAGCAGGTCATTATGGGAGCACCTATATACTTCTACAACCTCGTATAGTACAGTCTGAGTTCCTCTATCCTGAGGTGTTCAAAAATCAAGAAGACGAGCCGCTGGTATCGCTCAATGATTATTCTTTTGGGTTATACTTTCATAACAAGCTAGTGAGTCAACGTGGTAGTTTTTCGTATCAACTGGATGCATTACCAGAGACACAGTCCTCTCTGCTCTCCATATCAGAATTACACCACTACATCTATACTTTAGGTCAATATAAAGTGGTACTAAGCAAGCGAGAAAACACCCTACGAGCTTGGTTATCTACACTTACATTCACCATAGTAACCATGCTTTTACTGGGAGTCTTAAGCTCTTTAGCTAGCTATTTTTTCTTAGGCAAAGAGCATCCACTAACTCGAGCATTTTTACCTTTTTCTAATAGATTTCTTAGTACTCGCATACAGACCTCACTTACTATCATACTGCTCACTGGTCTGCTACTCTCGGTGTACATTATCATAGGATTCATACAAGCTAACTATAATCAAAACCTGGAGGACCAGCTACTCAACAAGGTAAAAAGCATAAGTACTACACTACAAAACAAAGTAAACCTAGCAGGCAAACTACAAAATGAGGAACAGCGTACACTCATACTCAATGAGGAAAGTAGCACATACAATGTAGATATTAACCTTTACAGCCCAAAGGGAATACTACTGAGCAGCACTAAGCCGTATCTAACTGATAGACAAGTTCTTGGCGAGCAAATGAATCCCAATGCTTTTGTAAAACTAACCCAAGACAAAGCCTCCCAACTGCTCATACAAGAGGAGTTAGAAGGCTCCGACTACCTGAGTGCATACATTCCCCTGTTCGACGGCAAGAATACTATTTTAGGCTATGTGAACACACCGTTCTTCGCCAAAAACGAAGAACTTAACAAACAGATCTCTAATCTAGTAGTAAACATTCTAAATATCTATTTTTTGCTACTATTAGGAGGTGTATTCCTAGCATACATCATCTCTAGGCAGATAAGTAAGCCGCTACTACTCATACGTGAGAAAATAGCCAAAACCGAGCTGCGAGGATCTAATGAACTGATCGTGTATAATAGGGATGACGAGATAGGCCTTCTCGTAAAGCAGTACAATAAGATGGTGATGGAGCTAGAAGAGAGTGCCAATCAAATGGCGGAGAGCGAGCGTGAAGGAGCCTGGAGAGAAATGGCAAAGCAAGTAGCACACGAGATTAAAAATCCGCTCACACCTATGAAGCTGAGTATGCAACACCTCCAACGTGCCTACACCAATGGACCAAGCGAAAAGTTGGATACACTCTTCACTAAAACAAGTAAGCTCATCATAGAGCAAATAGAAAGTCTGAGTAATATGGCGAGTGAGTTTAGCACCTTCGCCCAAATGCCTGAGGATAAGTTTGAGGAGTTTAATATCTCGAATATACTACTTGGGACCACTGACCTTTTCAAGCAATCTGAAAATGTACATATAAGAGCTAAGGTAGCTCCAAATGTATATATGCATGCCGATCCAGAACAAGTACGCAGAGTATTTAACAACCTCATTAAAAATGCTATACAAGCTATACCTGAAGAACGCAGCGGTAAGATAGAGATAGAACTAAAAGTACTAAAATCTACCGTACGTATCACCATAAAAGACAATGGAAAAGGCATCCCAGAAGAGAATTATAAGAAGGTTTTCGTACCTAGCTTTAGTACTAAAAACTCTGGAATGGGCCTAGGCTTGGCTATCTGCCGTAAGATAGTAGAAACTGCCAAAGGCAACATTTCATTCACTTCTGAGCTAAACCAAGGAACTACCTTCATAGTTACATTACCACGTATTGAAAAAACTTAATCTTATACTCCTTTTAGGTCTTTTTGCCTGTGGTAAAAACCCAATGAACGCTAACTTCAATAAACTCATAAAAGCAAAGGAGCATACTGTACTCATGTTTATAGCACCAGACTGCCCGCTGTGCATGACCCTGAGCACGCCGTTTTCTGAACTATCAGAAAAGTATACAGATATCCAGTTCCTAGCCATATACAGCGGCAAGCACTATGAGCCGATGGAGATCAATATGTTCGCCACAGAAACTAAACTAAGGCCACGTATTTTTAGAGATTACGACTATGAAGTAGCTCACCAACTAGGTGCATCAGTAACTCCTGAGTTTTTCCTTATAGATAGCTCCGCAACTATCCTATACCAAGGAATGATGGATGACCGTATCTTAACACTAGGCAGCTATAAGCAGCAATGGGACAAGCATTATCTAGTGGACGCAATAGATGCTGTATTAGCAGGAAACAAGCCTGAGCTAGCCACGACTGAGGCTGTGGGGTGTGTTTTAGAGTATTAGGAAGAGAGAAGTTAG
>JBDNFQ010000227.1:0-4730 GCA_041689715.1 Bacteroidia bacterium | reverse complement strand
ATTTGTTTAGCCAGCTTTTAACTTCTGATACTTTCTCTTCAGGAATGCCATCTTTTAAATCCATGTTTACAGTAATAGTAGCTTTGCTTGTATTCTCGTCAATGATTTCGAGTGCCCACTCTGCTCCAGCTTTATTAGCAAAAGGAGGAGCTCCTTCAGTTACGGTATAGGATAAAATGAAGTTTTCAGAGTCAAACAAGTCAAGTGAATGTGTATTTGTTCCTCCCTCAACTACAGTATCTCTAGCTGAAAAATCAATTCCATCAAACTTGTTTTCTCCGGATGGTTTTGAATCTTTAAAAAAGCTTGCCCAAATATGAATTTTATCAAATTGGATGCCCATGACTTGCCAAATATCATTGGCATTTTTTTCGATAATAAGTTCTGTTCTAATATTCATTTTCTACTATTTAATTAGCAATAATTTGTATTGCTTTCTACTGTTTAGATGCTTGAGATATGCAGGTGTTACAGAAAAAACAAAAAAAAGAGATCGCAAATTGTAATCTCTAGTGGTGATGGGAGTTAAGGCAGTAATTAAATTAAATGTTGAACAGGTTTTTCATTGTCTGGTCATTAATTATTTTGGTAATAACGGTTTCAGCATCGAATTCTGATTTACTAGGGTGGTCTCTAAAAATTTCCACGTACTTCTGGTCAAGCACCTCTCGCATTTCATCTTGATTTTCTGAAACAAAATCGCCAATTTTTTTAGTATATGAAGGTTTTAGTATAAGGTTGTGTTCATTTAAAACTCCCATTTTAAGGGCACTGTTAGCCTTTTTTGTACATCTGCAAGGATTAGATTTATTAATCAGACCGCATCTATATTCCATGTAATTGTGTAGCTCCTTTCTTGCTCTGCTTAATTTGACTCTAAAGTTCTGAGGAGTTATGTTAAATATCTCAGCACCTAAGTTGTGGTCAATACCAAAAGACTCTGCCAACAAGTAGATTAATCTTTGCTCTCTGTCTAAGCAGATAAGCATAGCCGAAGTACATCTAAATTTAACTTCTCTTGCGTAGTCCGTAAGTTCCAGTTCCTCAGCGGGTGTTAGCTCTGGATCAGGTACCATGTTGAGTTGTCGGTCGTGTTCTTCGAAATTTGAAAATACATCCTCTTTGGCTTTTCTCTTAGTTTGCAAAAACTCGTTGAATACAATCCGATATAACCATGTTCTAAACACACTTTTCCTTTTAAAAGTAGAAAGCTTTGTTATTACTTTAATAAGAACCTCTTGAGTTAAGTCTAGAGCATCTTCATTGCTGTGTGTCATTTTCCAAGCTACATTGTAAATGAAAGCTTGGTGAATACGTACAAGCTCGTCTAGAGCTTTCGTATCTCCGTCAAGCACCTTGTCTACAAGTAGTAAATTATCCTTTTCCGAGTATTTATCTGATAATGGATTTTTCATTGTTCCTGTCTTTTATTTTTAGGTTAGATGTCTGAAAAAGTAAAGTGTTACAAAAAGGGAGGATATTCTTTGGTTAATCTTGTATTAAATGCAACGAATTGTGTATGCGTAAGTGCCGCCCTTATAGCGTGTACAAAGGCGGCATTACGTATACATAGTGTTGGTGATTAGCCTGTTTTATTCAAAGACGTAAACTCCATTACTATCGAACGTTGTTTTTTCAATATAAGAACTATTATTTAATGTTAATTTTACAAGAGGTTCGGAACAATTACAATCATTAGGACCCTTTGTATCTCTTTTGTAATTGGCAAAAAGCGTATCAGTTTGTCCATTTGGCCAATCTATATACCATGTCTGACCACCTAGTGAATTAACTGCTACGTTTCCAATATTTACAAGATAAAATGGATAACTTGGAGTCTCTCCTAAACTTTTAATTACAGGACTTAATATTGTATATTTATCATATATTCTAGTTTTATTATCATCCAAGTAATAGACCATATTATATAGGTAAGGTCTCTCTGAGGTGTTAACCGAATCTTTTGGGATTCTATCAAACATTTTAGATGTATCATTAAAGCCAATTGTTAGAGAGGTGTTTGGTGGCAAAACCCAATTGCCTTTTTCATCATCGCTACAGCCAAGGATAAGTATCATCAAAACCAATATTGCGGATAATTTTTTCATCGTGATATATCATGTATCATTTTGTTAGCAAACTGAAAATTAAAGTTAGAGTTAGAAGATGCATCTCTAGGATTCCAATCTCCAAAGGAATACCATCCGTTGTAGTCAGAATCTCTAGGAGATAATGTGGTAGGCCAAACCTCGTGCCAGCCCCAGTTCATATGTAATTGTTTGCCCCAAGTTTTCGCTGGTTTATTTGGACATTTTCTGTATTTGTAAGTATATCCATCACAAACCCATGCGTGACAATCCTCCTCTACTTTCCACTTGAATATCCACCAACCTCTGGTAGTCTGAGTATGGCATCCACGTAGGTAAACTGGTTTGTCAGCAAGAATGTCACTGATTACAATTCCTAAATCATAGGGATCATATTTTGGATTACTATACCCATAAACATTTTCCAAACATTGCCTAGCATCAGAACTGGATGAACTTGATCCTGTACAAGAATAGTTCATATTTACCTCATCACCAATGTCTTCCATTAATTTTGATACCTCCGCATCACCATTATTTAATGACATTATAGAGAAGTCAAATGAGGATTGAGGTTCTCCCCAATATTGCATAATTTGTCCTGTCGCTGTGGCAACGCACCCCGTCCACATTTTATCACATGCTCCACCAGTTGAACAAGAATCAATATTTGAGTCAGTATTATATGTACAGCCTTGTCCCCAAGTGGTATTTAGTAGCTCTCCTTTGGTAAAAGTAGAAGATATAACCCCAAGTAAACAGGGGTCTAAGTCCCCTGGTCCTAGTCCACCATTTATTCCTATGTCAGGACGTGAAGGTATATCGTCATCAAGGCCATAATCATTTAAGGAAACAGTCCAAGCAATATCTGCGGATGGGTGCTTAACATTATGCTCTCTGATCTCCTCGACCAGTTGAACGCTTCCCTCAATCCAAATTGCTAAACCAGCTGGGATTACCCCATAGCCAAAACTACCCTCGTCATTGTATGCCATAATTGGCTCCATTCTATAATCTGCACTTAGGATTACCCAACCACTATCATTACAAAAATTAATGACATACATGGCGGTCAAATCATTCTTATCAACAAACGAGTCAATCTCACAAATGGTGTAATTTGTGTTTTCTCCACTTTTGTATTTGACTTCGGAATTTTGACTAGCTCGATAAGCTAAAGCGTATTCTCCAACAAGATTGGACGGAATTTTCCATTTTGCTGCTTCATTTGGATTAGCTTGTTCAATGTCGTTACAGGACATAAAGGCAATAACTAGACATGCTAGCATTACCATTTTCATTAAAATTCTTTTTTTCATCTTGACTTTTTATTAATTGTTAAACCGTTCCGTTTTCTTCGGAACATTAAAAATTGCTGCGAGAGTTGATTAAGTTCTTGCAGTTTTTAATGCTGGTTCTAACTTTTCAAAAGAGCCTCATTCGTTTACAAGCGAATGGTTCGGGTTGCTAATTTACCATTTTTTGGCAGATTTAGCTAGCCTACTTTTCTTTCTTTAGGTTATCACCAACACTTGTGTATGTGACCGGCACATATCTCCTATATATATATATATATATATATATTGCCAGTCGGTAGACAGGTTCTATCTCTCAAATTTATCTTTTTTCATAAGAATATCAAGAGGACTTTCTATGGTTTTAGTATTTACTCTTAGTACGTGTGTAGAGATCTTCCGTTGTTTTGAGCTTTCGCACCTTATTGCATAAGGTGGGTAGCGAAGCTATGCACCTACGTGGTAGTAGAATGTATCTTCTGATGTACTGCTCTGCTTATTGTCAGGGGAATGGCACTTTTCTATTTCTTTAAAACAAGTGTACATCCTTTATCTAAAATATGTAGCCAAGTGCTACCTTTGCACCTATGAAAGTAACAGTAGTAGGAGCGGGTGCCGTAGGTGCTAGTTGTGCCGAGTATATCGCCATCAAAGATTTTGCCGCAGAGGTAGTTTTAGTTGATATCAAAGAAGGTTTTGCAGAAGGCAAGGCTATGGACCTGATGCAGTGTGCATCGCTTAATGGTTTTGATACCAAGATAACGGGTGCTACCAATAACTATGCAGCTACTGCTGGTAGTGATGTAGCCGTAATTACAAGTGGAATACCGCGTAAGCCAGGTATGACTCGTGAGGAGCTTATAGGTATCAATGCAGGGATAGTGAAAACTGTTTCTTCTAGCATATTGGAGCATTCTCCTAATGCTATCATCATAGTGGTTTCTAATCCTATGGATACTATGACTTACTTAGTACATAAATCTACGAACATCCCAAAGAACCGTATTATAGGTATGGGTGGAGCTCTAGATAGTGCACGTTTTAAATATAGACTATCAGAAGCTCTGGGTTGTCCAGCTAGCGATGTAGATGGTATGGTAATAGGTGGTCATAGCGATACAGGTATGGTGCCATTGATAGAAAAAGCAACTAGAAACAGTGTGAACGTTTCTGAATTTTTAGACGCTGCTCGTATGGATGAGATAGTACAGGCTACCAAAGTAGGGGGTGCTACACTTACTGGCTTGCTAGGCACTAGTGCTTGGTATGCTCCAGGAGCTGCTGTATCTGAGATAGTGAAAGCTATAGCTCTTGATTCTCAAAAAATGATTCCTTGCTCTGCATTGTT
>JBDNFQ010000226.1:0-13608 GCA_041689715.1 Bacteroidia bacterium | reverse complement strand
TTACAATGCTAATGCAAGTCTAAAGGAGGTCTATCAATAAAGAATCGTCGGTATAAATAAGTGCGATTATCTAAGAATGATTCCTGAATGTATTGTCATCAAACGGCTTTATTTGTATTACGTTAGTTATCTCGAAGCTGCCAAAAGAGAATGCATTATAGATGCATGTCAAAAACTAGTAATTACGGCTAAATACTTATTTCTTGTTATCACTCTTCACTCCTTACTAGTTAATAGCTTAGCCTTATACATCGCTACCACGTTACTCAGCCCATAATAAAGTGCATCAGAAATAAGTGCGTGGCCTACGGACACTTCCAACGTCTCAGGTATCTCCGTTACGAAATAATTCAAATTCTCTAAACTTAGATCGTGACCTGCATTAATGCCAAGTCCCAGGTCCGTTGCTCTTTTTGCCGTTGCTTTATAGGGTGCTATGGCCGTTTGTTTATCCGTAGGATAATGAGATGCATATGCTTCGGTGTAGAGTTCTATTCTATCTGCACCACAAGCTTGTGCGGCGTCTACTTGCTCTACTACTGGATCTAAAAATACAGATACACGTATTCCTGCATCCTTAAACATAGCGATAATAGGAGTGAGGTAGTCTTTTTGTTTTATGCAGTCCCAGCCTGCATTACTTGTTATCACATCGGGTCCGTCTGGTACTAGCGTTACTTGTGTTGGCTTTATCTCCAATACCATTTGTATGAAATCTACACTCGGGTAGCCTTCTATATTATACTCTGTTTTCACTACGTCTGCTAGTTCATACGCATCTGATCTAGTAATGTGTCGCTCGTCGGGCCTAGGATGGATCGTTATGCCTTCCGCTCCGAAGTTTTCTAAATCCTTAGCGGCTTGCAGCACATTAGGAGTATATCCACCTCTGGCATTTCGTATAGTTGCTATTTTATTGATGTTTACGCTTAGTTTGGTCATTGAATTTGCTTGTCTTTTTTTTATATAGGCGAATGGAAGTATTTTGTACGTAATTAAAATAGATATTTTTCTGTGTGGCTATACTTGCGGATCATAACGTAATTTAAAGGTAAGTACGAAAGGCAATTGGGCTGCCCCAATAAAAGGTTTAATAACTTCACTTAATTTGATATTTAATTTGCAGGGTGAATGTCCGTTTTATATTACCGTTTATTTTATTAAGTCCTGAACCTATAGAATAGTTTGGCTCGAGGCTATTTAGTGGCTCATCATGCTGAGAAATAGCATATCTAAACCAAAAATCTAATCCACGTTTTACTTTGTATCGAGCAAGGAGATAGTACCTCATGCCAGAGAAGCTGTGAGTAAACAAGGGGTAATCATAAAGAGGTACTTGCTCAAAGCTATAGATTCGATTGTTAAACTGTTCTATAACACTATAGGCAGCTCTGCCGCTTAACTGCAGATTACTGCCAAATGGTTTAAAAATAATATCTTGGTAAATCAAGCTACCTTTTGATTTGTAACCTCCTTCATCGTATATGCTCCATTCTACTCTGTTACGCAGTTCTATTCCTTTGGAAATGGTATAAGCAATATGAATTCTATGCCGTTGTGTAGTCACTTGACTTAACTGTTTTAGCTCACCACCTTCAGAATTTGCTTGTTTGGTCTCTGTTCTGAAGCGGTAGTATGCTTTGAAGCTCCTGCTTGGCTTATATTGTAATTCTCCCCAAAAATCTGAGCCAGAACTAGGGGCACTTGCAGCGGAGCGTAACCAGTCACTGGTAAACAAATCATAATAACCAAGTAGCTTAATTTCTTTATTAAGTCGAGCCTCGAAACCTAAGTACAGACCTTCTTCATTTGCTGGGTTGCTACTCTCCCCAAAACTAGAACTCTGTAACGTAATGAAACTCTTGGAATAGTTTCGATAGACTAAACTAGCGTCCAACGCTTTGTTAATACTCATTAGAGCTCCATGCACCTGACCTATAGAGTGCTCAAAACTACTATGGCTTACTTCTCCATAGAGATTAACATTTCGATACACAAAGTCATAATATAGACCGTTCTTATAATATTCATCTCCTCTAAAATTGAACTTGTTGTACGGCTGGTAGCTAGGTTCTAAAACGGCACCTAATTTCCTGAGATAATTTACTGTTCCTATGCGTCCGAAAGGCAATTTATAGTCAAAGTAAAAGCCAGTTTGAAAATCGCTAATAGCGTCTTTGTCTGCTAGTTCCGAGGGTGTACGGTGCAGTCCTCCGTCTTCTTGCAAGCTCATAGCTACTATTGGAGCCTCTTGATCTGAGGTATCTATTTCTAGAGCATTGCCATCTACATTTTTATACGAGGCAAATACCCCTAAAGTTGCCTTGCTTAGTTCTAGAGCTATTGCACCTCCCCGTAAGTAGGCGTTTTCGCGTAGAGATCTATATGCTCCGAAACCATTGAAATTTCTCTTTGAATTAGTGATAATACTTGACTTACCAAAAGCTAGTCCTGTGCTTAGCGTTAGCCCTTGACCAAAATTAGCTTGAAAATCGCCAAGATGCAATGCTTTTAATTTCCCTATATCTCTTGCTGCAAAGTAGTAAGAATAGTAGTCATAGCCTGAAGGGTTGTTATCTCCTAAAAAGGATTCTCCTGCATCTTTCTCCATATTGATGCCAAAAGAGATATTGCGTTTGTAGTCGAATCGGTATCTGAGGTTATTGTATAATGGTGAGCCAGTATAGTGGCTTGAAGTTCGATCTGAAAGTGTGTCTGAGATTAATGAGCCACGTACTTTTGGAGTGTTGATCTCTACTAGGGATAGTATCTGATGGCTTCCGTCTTTCCCAATCTGCTTAAAATTTTTAAGAGATATGTTGGTAGACTTTAAGGTAATAAATGGCAATATGTTCTGGATATCTTCAAGACTAATAGTTTCGAGTACTTGTAGTTCATAAATATTTATAAAGTCGCCAAACTTTTCTCGGTGTGTTATTATGTCTAGTGCTTGAAAATTGGTAATAAATCGTGCTTCAAAGAGTTCTGTGGCGTCTGCATTATTTAAGTCTAATGGGTTTTCATACTGAAGCAATAAATCGCTAGCAAACTGTTGAATATCCACCTCATCTGCAGTATTTTCGATGTAGCGTTCTATAAACTGATTGACTATCTCATTGTCTGTTTGTGCCAAAACAACAACATTTACTGCAAGAAAGAATAGAATGCTTTTAAAACGCATAACCTATGTTTAGTGATGGTGAAAATCCCAGTTGGTTATGAAAAGATCCTGCTATATCTATATGCAGTGTATTGGTTTGCCAGCCAAAGCCAATAGCAACTAATTGATTGAGCCCAAAGCCTCCGCGTATCGCATATTTTTCTTTTTTTATTTCTATTCCAGCGTTTAGATCTAAAGGTTCCTCAGTGGCTTGCAAAAAATCCGTATAAAGAGCCAGATCAGAAGTTACAGCGTATTCAAAACCAAGTCTGTACAGAGCAATGCTATGCTCCTCTGGGGAGCTAGTTAGTCTGCTTCTATTGGGATTGGTAAACTGAAAACCAGTGTTTAGCTTGTCGTTTATTTTGTAATATATCCCGGCACTTACGGTAAGGTAATTAGTAGATTGGTAGTATGCATCCGTAGAATTGAGAGTATGGTAATTTAAGGCTATTCCCGCGGAGATGTTCTCTCCTAGTTTCTTTGCTATTCCTATTCCTGTTTTTTGTGTGGTCAGATTACCAAAAGGAGCTATCTGATACGATAGTCCAATCGCAGCTAATTTGGTATTTACATTGCCTGCTAGTGCCAAACTAGAGTAATCTCCTAGTCCAAATCTATTGTTTCCATTGAGAGCTAATTGGTTGTCAGAAAAGGCAAGTACGGCTACATTGTTTTCTATCGCAAAAGCATTGCGATAGCAACTGGATGCCCCGCCTAGCGATACCGATACAGCATTGTTAGGTGGAGGGATGATAGCATAAGAAAATAGGCTAATGAAACAAACAAATAGAACTGTGCTTAGTCTTCCCACTATGCAAGTATACATAAGTCGCCTTAGAGTTCTTGTTTTATTCTGGTTAAGAATTTCTTAATATTTTCTAACTTTTCGATTACCTCCACGTTGACATTTACATTTTTTTTGTCAGCCTTTATTTTATCCTTGGCTCCTTGGAGGGTGTATCCTTTGTCTTTTACTAGTAAGTAAATTCTAGAGATCTCTGCTACATCTGCACTAGTATAGAATCGAGTACCTGCAGTGTTTCTTTTAGGTTGGATGGTGCTAAACTCGGTTTCCCAATAGCGGAGTAATGAAGCAGCAACATCAAAGTGCTTTGAAACCTCAGAAATACTATGATATAGTTTGCCTTCTTTTAAGGCCATTAGTCAAATGACTGATTCTGGTTAGAAGATAGTTTTAAAATCTCCTCGTATTGATCTCCAGTAAGATCGTTATAAAAATATCCAACAGGATTTACCGGGTTGCCATTCTTGTGTACTTCATAGTGCAGGTGAGGTCCGGTAGATTTACCTGTGCTACCCACTAAGCCTATCAATTGACCTCTAGTTACTCTTTGTCCTGCTTTTACATTAGCACGACTCATATGGCCGTATAGCGTTGTGTATCCGTATCCATGGCTTATTAATACGTGTGTTCCGTATCCCCATCTCGCATGTTGTACTTTTCGAATCACACCATCACCAGTAGCATATATTTTTGTTCCTTTAGGAGCAGTAAAGTCTATACCCTTGTGCATTTTACGAGTTTTGTAAATAGGATCAACTCTGTAACCAAAGCCAGAGGCAATTCTTCTTAAGTCTTTGTTAGGAATAGGCTGTATAGCTGGAATAGAAGCAAGCATCTTGCTCTTATTCTTTGCCATTTTAATTAATTTGGTATACGAATCTTCTTGTATTTTAGACTGAGAGCTAAGATTATCCAAACGCTCGTGTAGTTTCTTGAATTTAGCTCCATTTTTGATATTGTCTAGTGCAGTATATTTGTCTGTACCACCCGTACCGGCTTTTCGTACATCACTAGCTATCGGCTCTGCACCAAATATTTCGCGGTATACGTCATCATCCATTTTAGCTAAATCTGCAATACGATTTTCTAATGAAATTGATTTTTGTTCTAAAAGTTTGAGTTGTACTTCTTTGTCAGATAATTCTGCTTTAAGGGATTCGGAATTATTCCCTTTTATTGCTATCGATATACTCAATGCACTCACTACAGATATAAGCGAAACTCCACCTAAAATTCTTGCTGCAATTGCCAAATAATTAGGAGATACTCTCACGTATTCAAGAGTTTCTTTATTAAACCTAAATTTTGCTTTACTCATTGTATCTTTGTAACGTTAAAAAATTATTGCGAATATAAAATTTTAACAGCAATTAGAGGTATAATTTAGACGAACGAATGACAGCATCGGAAATAAGACAAAAGTTTCTTACTTTTTTTGAGCAAAAAGGACACAAGATAGTAGAATCTGCACCTATAGTAGTTAAGGATGACCCTACACTCATGTTTACCAATGCTGGTATGAATCAGTTCAAAGATATCTTTTTAGGAGATAAAAAAGCTGAAAGTGTACGAGTGGTAGATACTCAAAAGTGTCTACGTGTAAGCGGCAAGCACAATGATTTGGAAGAGGTTGGAGTAGACACCTATCACCATACTATGTTCGAGATGTTAGGTAACTGGTCGTTTGGAGATTACTTCAAAATAGACGCGATCAATTGGGCGTGGGAGCTCCTCACGGAGGTCTATAAACTGGATAAAGATAGGCTCTATGTTTCTGTTTTCGAAGGGGATAAGGAAGATAACTTGGGGCTAGATACGGAGGCTAAAGAGCTATGGCTAAAACACGTAGCCGAAGACAGAATAATCCTAGGTAATAAAAAAGACAATTTCTGGGAAATGGGAGAGACAGGACCATGTGGACCTTGCTCAGAGATACACATTGATTTGCGGAGCGATGAAGAACGAGCTAAGATAAATGGAGCTAGCCTGGTAAATGCAGATCACGATCAAGTTATCGAGATTTGGAATCTTGTCTTTATGCAGTATAACCGAAAGGCAGATGGAAGTTTGCATCCTTTGCCAAATCAGCACGTAGATACAGGAATGGGTTTTGAGCGACTAGTACGAGCAGTGCACAGTATGAAGTCTAATTACGACTCAGATCTATTTATGGATACTATCCACGAGTTGGAAAATATAAGTGGTAAGAAATACGGAAAGGATGAACAGGCAGATATTGCTTTTAGAGTAATAGCTGATCACCTGAGAGCGGTATGTTTTGCTATAGCAGATGGTCAACTTCCAGATAATAATGGAGCTGGATATGTGATACGCAGAATACTACGTAGAGCAGTAAGATATGGATATAGTTTCTTGGGATTAGAAAAACCGTTTATGAACGAACTAGTTCCTGGCTTTGTGGTTAAGTTTCAGGCCGTATTTTATGGTCTATCTGAGCAAAAAGACTTCATTAAAAAAGTAGTCGAGCAGGAGGAGAAGTCGTTCTTGAGTACACTTGAGACTGGAATGAAGCTTTTTGCTGAAGAAGCTCAAAAAACGGTAAGTGTATTCGCCGAAACTGAAGCATTTGGAAAACTTTTAGAGGCGAATTCAGAATTAAATAGTCTTCTGAAAGAGGCATTAAAACCAATACAAAATGTAAGTGACTCAATGAAAAAACTTGGCGAAACAATGTCAAACATGACCAAGCCCTTAAAAAAAGTTTCTGAATCATTGAGAACTATCAACGGAGAATTTGTATTCAAACTGCAAGATACCTTCGGATTCCCTAAGGATCTTACAGCTTTAATGGCAAGGGAGTTTCAATTAGAAATTGATGAAAGCGGTTTCAAAGCTGCACTACAAGCTCAAAAAAACCGTAGTAGAGCAGATGCCAAAAAAGAGTCTGGCGATTGGATAATAATAGTGGAAGATGAGCGGGAAGAATTCGTAGGATATGACTACCTAGAAACAGATGTGAAAATCACGCGTTACAGAGAGGTAGAAGCGAAAGGAAAAAAGCAGTATCATTTGGTGCTAAACTTAACTCCTTTTTATGCAGAAAGCGGAGGTCAAGTAGGAGATAAAGGTATGCTTATTGGTAAGGATGACGATGAGAAAATTGGCATTATTGATACACAAAAAGAAAACCAACTCACTATCCAAATCACAGAGAAACTACCTGCTAATTTAAAGCAGCATTTTAATGCGAAAGTTAACCTCGAGAAAAGAACCGACACTACGCTAAATCACAGTGCTACTCATTTGCTGCAAGCAGCATTGAGGCAAGTACTAGGAGATCACGTAGCTCAAAAAGGATCTTTGGTAAATGAAAAACATCTCCGATTCGATTTCTCTCATTTTCAAAAAGTAGAGAAAGAAGAAATAGAGCATATAGAGGATATAATAAACGGTAAAATACGTGAGGCTATAGCCTTAGAAGAAGCACGCAATGTGCCATTCGAAGAGGCAAGAAAAAGTGGTGCTATGGCACTCTTTGGTGAGAAGTATGGAGATACTGTACGTGTCATCACCTTCGGCCAAGACTACTCGGTAGAACTATGCGGTGGATGCCATGTGAGCAATACGGCACAAATAGGAAGTATAAAAATAGTACACGAGGGTGCAGTAGCCGCAGGTGTACGTAGGATAGAAGCTATCACCGGAGCTAAGGCAGATGCATATATGAAAGAAAAGTTGTCTCTAGTAGAGCAAATAGGAGCAGAGCTGGGAAATCCTCAAGATTTATTGAAGGCACTCCAAGCACTCCAAAAAGAAAATGTAAATCTTAAGTCTAAAGTTGAAATGTACGAAGCAAGCCAACTTGGCGATGTGAAAGGGGAGTTAGTAAGAAGAATGCAGACCGTGAATGGTGTGAATAGCATTATAGAAATAATACAAGTAAGTAACATTGGACAAGCGAAAGATTTGGCATTTCAACTAAAAGAAGAAGTAGAAAATCTATTCTGTGTGCTACTAGCAGATATAGACGATAAGCCAAGCATTAGCATTATAGTAAGTGATAATATAGTGAAAGATAAAGGCTACAATGCAGGAGCTCTCATACGTGAGTGGGCTAAAGAAGTAAAAGGTGGAGGCGGAGGCCAGCCGTTCTTTGCTCAAGCAGGTGGAGCAGATGTGAGTGGATTGCCTAAGGTGAAGGAATTAGCAATTAACCTTGTAAACGCATAGCAATGTTAAAAAACGATACATACGAAGTAGTCGTAGGACTAGAAATACATGCACAGCTCAATACGAATTCCAAAGCATTTTGCTCGGATAAAGTAGAATTTGGTGCAGCACCCAATACATTAGTAAGCCCTATTAGTTTGGGTCATCCAGGTACGCTACCTGTACACAATAAGGAAGCTGTAAATATGGCTATTATGTTAGGTTTGGCTTGTGGTTGTGATATACGAGAATACAATACGTACGACCGTAAAAACTACTTCTATGCAGATTTGCCTAAGGGTTACCAAATCACGCAGATGGACACGCCTATTTGTAATAATGGGAAGATAGAAATCACACTTCCAGATGGCAGTACAAAGGATATTAATCTTACCAGAATCCATATGGAGGAAGATACGGGAAAGGGGCTACACGACCTCGATATCGAGAATACGCTAATGGACTATAACCGTGCAGGTACTCCTTTAATAGAGATAGTGACTGAGCCAGATTTTAGAAGTGGAGATGAAGCATATGCTTTTCTTTCTGAAGTAAGAAAACTAGTGAGATACCTTGGAGTATGCGATGGCAATATGGAAGAAGGTAGTTTACGATGCGATGCCAATGTATCGGTAAGACCACTAGGAGCTAAGGAATTTGGGGTAAAAGTAGAGGTGAAGAATATGAACTCTATGACTAACGTGAAAAAAGCGATAGAGTATGAGTTTGAGCGTCAGTGTAAAATGGCAGATGCGGGAGAAGAGATATTTTCAGAAACGAGGAATTTTGATGCTTTGAAGGGTACTACATTTGGTATGCGGAGCAAAGAGGATGCAAACGATTATCGTTTCTTTCCTGAGCCAGATTTGCCACCACTTGTTGTAAGCCAAGAGTGGATAGCAAAGGTAAAAAGCCAAATGCCAGCACTACCTAAAGAGCTGTTTGCTAGATTTACAGGTGAGTATAAACTGGGGGAGTACGACGCTAGTATATTGACAGAAAGTAAGGAAGTAGCAGATTATTTTTTAGCAGTATGTGAGCACACGAGTAATTATAAAGCCGGAGCTAACTGGGTAATGGGTGCGGTAAAAGGATGGGTGAATAGTAATGCTACACATATACAAAAATTTCCTATTTCTGCTGCAACCATTGCAGCTCTAATCGCGTCTATAGACAGCGGCACTATAAATTTCAGCGTAGCAGAGCAAAAGGTTTTCCCTATACTATTAGAAAATCCTACTCAAAAAGTAGGCGAGATAATACAGGAACAAAACTTAGCGTTAATGGATGATGATGGTGCATTGCAAAAGTGGATAGATGAAGTGTTGGCAGAGTTTCCTGAAAAAGTAGAAGATTATAAGTCAGGAAAGACTAACTTAATCGGTCTATTCATAGGGCAAGTAAAGAAAAAATCTGGAGGTAAAGCAGACCCCAAAAAAACAAGTCAATTACTTGCTAAAGCTCTTAACGGATAAAACGGAACACTCTTTGCAAAAGATAAACTAGAATGAGCATAAGAAGAATATATAAAATGAAAAATTGGATAAGTGTGTTAGCTATAGTGTGTATAGCTTCAGTAGTGTTTGCAACTAGGACAGGCGAAGGTGCAAAAGAATATAAGATACAAGTCACTAGTAATTTGGCAGAAAAATCATTGGTGGTTTTGAGTAAAATTACGGACGCTAAATTAGAAATACAAGACAGTGCGTATGTAGCTAAAGGTGGTGGCTTTGAATTTACAGGTTCAGGATCTGAAGGAAGTACATTGTACTACCTTACATTTGGGAATAATACTCCACCAGGAATTCCTGTGATCATAGAAAACGGGGCACAAGTGAAGTTAGGTGTAGTCAAAACCGAAACAAATTTTGATATTACATTGGTGGGAGGTGATTATAATAAGTCAATGCTTAAGTTGTATAATCTTTATACATATTTTGAGAAAGAAATGGCAGCTTTCAATGCGGAGGTAGCAACTATTGACGCAACTACTGTAACTGAAGAATTACGTACTAATACTACAGAGCGATACAATAAAATGATAAGCTCAAGAAGCCAAGCCATAGAAAATTTTATTCAAAACGAGCCTGCTTCACCTGCCACGTACTTCGCGGTTAAATATTTGTTCCAAAAGCCTGCTTCTAAGCTTATATTGATAGCGGCCGGGAAAATGGAAAAAGAATTGCCCAACTCATTATACACCATAAACTTGGTTTCGCTTGCTGCTATGTTAGGTCCTACAGTAGAAGGAGCGATGGCTCCTGAGATTTCGCTTAAAACTCCAGCAGGAGACATATTAGCACTTTCTTCCTTAAGAGGAAAGGTAGTGCTGATTGATTTTTGGGCAAGTTGGTGTGGTCCGTGTAGAAAAGAGAATCCAAACGTTAAACTAGTTTACGAGAAGTATAAAGATAAGGGTTTTGAAATATTTGCAGTGTCATTAGATAACAATGCAGCACAATGGGAGGGAGCTATTGCCAAGGACGGATTAACATGGAAACATGTTAGTGATCTAGGTGGATGGAAATCAAGTGCAGCTCAGTTATACCAAGTGCATTCTATTCCTCAAACATTTTTATTAGACCAAGAAGGTAGGATAGTGAAAATAGGCTTCAGAAGCCATGAGCTAGAGTCTCTAATAGTCCCACTACTGCAGTAATGCGATACGCTCTAATAGCATTACTAGTTTTATTTTTTTGTGGGTGTGTAGAGAAAACAAAAAAGAAATCAATAGGAGAATTGGAATTTGTAATTTCGAATAAGCCTTTTAAAGATTGGCATAACGGGAAGTTCCATTATAAGGAGCCGAAAATTGGCACTTTTTTAGTCAATAGAACAGATAGCATACAGGAGGAATTTGTAAAAAGCACTGGTATGATAGTGGAGTTTGATATAGACTGGACTACGGATAGTACCTATACATTATCTTTTGTGAAAATAGCAGAAAACCCCAATAAGAAAGAAGTTGCCTCTGGAGTTGAGCATATGGTAAAGAAATGTACCATTACACAATTACGAGAGCTTTCGTATATCGAAAAATCCACATCTAACCTTTCATCTGATGTTATTTTTACAAAAATTCACCGAAATAATTAGATCATCGCGTTAATAATATTCCCTTAACTTTGAGACAACGTTTAATTGGCTTAATGGTAGCAATATTGTGAAGTAAAATTATGGTAAAGAAGATACTGATAGTAGACGACGAGCAAGACATTGTAGAGCTTTTAAAGTATAACTTAGAGAAAGAGGGCTATAAATGTTATGTGGCCAGTGATGGAATAGAGGCTATTGAAAAAGCGAAAAGTAAAAAACCTCATCTTATTTTACTAGATATTATGATGCCCAATATGGATGGCATGGAGGCGTGTAGAGTTATACGTGCTGAAGAGTCATTATATGGAGTGTTTATAGCATTTTTGACAGCCAGAGGTGAGGAGTATTCAGAAATTGCTGGCTTTAATGCTGGGGCCGATGATTATATCACTAAGCCGATCAAACCGAGAGTGCTGCTTAGCAGGGTGAAAGCGATACTAAGCCGTCAAAAAGAAGAAGAAAAGAAGGAAACTTTAGAAATAGGCGATATACTCATAGACCGCAATGCATATAATGTTTTTGTGCGGGGGGTGAAACTGATGTTGCCAAAAAAAGAATTTGAACTGCTTTTCTTATTAGCTTCTAAGCCTGACAAGGTGTATACAAGGGAATCTATATTAAACAAAGTTTGGGGAACAGATGTGAGTGTAGTAGATAGAACTATAGACGTACACATAAGAAAAATACGCGAAAAAATAGGGGAGAATAGAATTAAAACCATCAAAGGAGTGGGATATAAATTTGAAGCGTGAGTAACAACTCTAGTCCCAAATTTATTGCATTCATTGCCAGTCTCATAGCAGCTTTACTTTCTTCTATTGGGGTAGGCGTTTTTACATTAAAAGTGCTTGCAATAGGTGCTAACTTTGCATTAGTTTTTGTGGTGTGTTACTTCGTTTTTAGTTACTTGCTCAAGGAGTTTATTCATGACCGTATAAAGCTCATTTATAAAAATATATATAAGTTTAAAACACAAGGGAGCAAGAGTTATGGAGCTTTGGATAAAAATGAAGCAGATCCTATAGGTGCAGTGAGTAAGGAAGTGCTGGAGTGGATGATAGAAAACAGGAATGAGATCAATGAGCTCAAAGAACAAGAAAATTTCAGAAGAGAATTATTGGATAATGTATCACACGAGCTTAAAACGCCCATACAAACTATACAGGGCTATATCCATACGCTTTTAGACGGTGCTTTAGACGATAAGAAGGTGAATAGTCTTTTCCTTAATAAAGCAGCTAAAAGTACGGACAGGTTAGTAGAGTTAGTAAACGACCTCACTAGTATTAGCTCATTAGAAGATAGCGGCTCGCTAAGATTGGAGTCTGTAGATATGATAAAGCTAACTCATGATGTTTTCGAAATGTTAGAGGTTCGAGCAAAGGAAAAAAACATAAGCCTTACAATCGCAAAACAGAACCCTAAAGAAGTAGTAGTAATGGCTGATAAAGCAAAAATACATCAGGTGCTTGTAAACCTAATAGTAAATGCTATAAAATATGGCAAAGCAGCAGGAAGCATACGAGTTAAGTTTTTTGATATGGATAAAAATATCCTTACAGAAATAGCAGATGATGGAGAAGGTATTGCTGAGGAGCATTTACCGAGACTCTTTGAGCGATTTTATAGAACTGATGCAGGAAGAAGTAGAGATCAGGGAGGCTCAGGATTAGGTTTGGCAATAGTAAAACACATTATCGAGGCTCACAATCAAACTATTAATGTACGTAGCACTATAGGCTTAGGTAGTACATTTGGTTTCACTTTAAAGAAAGTATAATCCATAAGCTTTAGGTAGAAGCATGCTTGTATTAAAAATACTGCATAGACTCGCCGAAGCTGACTGTAGTCTGTTTGGCGGTAGTTATACAGGTTGATTTTCTTTTGTTTCTATTTAAATTTTAAACTATTCCATTCTTAGGGAAGGCTACAGTCTAGCTGAAATGAATAAAGTGCCAATTTCATCTTTCGGCTTGTCTCAAAGTGGGTAATTAAAAAGCCTTCTCAAATGAAGATAAAAAAAACAGTACAAAGTTAAAGGAGCCGATTGTTTAGACTTGCAGTATTTTTATTATTAATTTGCCACCATGATAATCCAGCTTTACAATCCTTTCCAAAAATTTGATTTTAGGCCACAAACATGTTTCTTAACTGGTCAGAATTTAGATTCTGCAGAAGAACAAATCTCTGTTTTTCCTGAATGGATTTTGGATCGGTATTCATTAAGAGATAAAACATTTAAGGTGTTAGATGAAAGCAGTGTTCAGTATCAGGATATCAAAATTCCTTGTTTCTCTGACGTTATTGAAAATGCTATAAATCCTTTAGAAGAAGAAATAGAAAAAGCTTTTACGGCTGGATATGAAGCCGTAAT
>JBDNFQ010000225.1:0-1759 GCA_041689715.1 Bacteroidia bacterium | reverse complement strand
TCATTTTTACAACTTTTTGAAGAGAAGTAAAGGTAGTAACATTTTCCGTAGCGGATTAGGGGCTAGCCCCTAATCCGCTATTTTTATTACACCCTATACCTCTTAATCTAGGGGTTGCATTTACGACTTGAATTTAAGAAGAGTTAAATGTTGCATTTGATATGGATTCTTTGACTGATAGGTCTTTAGTTCGTGTCACTGGAGTAGTAATAGATAGCTTAAGCTCGGAATGGCTTACATATCCTATGGTCATTTTAGTAGATACCGCTATGGGGGTAGTAGGCGATAGCATCGGTCAAATAGAAATCGTTGTTCCTGTAGAATTTCTTCGTAACGGGAGAGTTGCTGTTACGGTAGAGGCTATGGGGTATTACGACAAAATACATTACTTGGGGGCTACACCAAATCAAAAATTAGCGGTTCGGAAAAAGCCTACAAAGGTTATCAGAACAAGGATTTATAATGGATATTAGTTCCATTCCTTCTCCTACCTTTGCATTCATAATTCTCGTCTTAAAATTCAAGACTAATATAAGTGCAAAAAATCATCATCTTCATACTTGGCAGATACCTAAATGCCATCAATCTAATCTCCAAAAAAGTAGGAGGGAAGCACGCCTTCTTATTGTTCTGTTATCCATTCCCGGTAAAGCTAAAGCCAGCACAGCAGAAGTTTCTCGATACAAGTGAGCGGTCGTTTACAAGTATTGAAGGGAAGAAGATAGCGGTGTATACTTGGGGCAGCGGTCCGCAGACTATTCTGTGTCTTCACGGTTGGCAGAGTCAAACCTACCGTTGGAAAAAGTACATAGAATCCTTTGATCAACAGAAATATACTATCATCTCAGTGGATGCACCCGCTCACGGTAATTCAGATGGCAAAATATTCAATGTGCCAATGTACGCCAAGCTTATCGAGAAACTACTGGCTATTCACAAGGCTGATTATATCTTAGCTCATAGTCTTGGAGCCTTTGCTACGATGTGCTTGTTTTACGAAAAACCAGAAACAAGTATAGCTAAAATAGCGATGCTAGGCACACCAGGAGAAGCCACAGATTTTGTAGATGAGTATGCTCGCGTACTAAAAACTAGCCCAAGAGTAAAAAGAAATTTATATGCCTATTTTGAGGAATACGCTGGGGTGAAGGCCAGTTATTACTCTACCTTAAGATTTGCCCCGGCACAGTCAGCAGAGGCTCTAATAATACACGATACAGAAGATAAGGAGGCTCCCTATCTCTATGCAAAAAAAATTCATGAACTTTGGCCTAACTCTAAAATGGTGACCACCTCAGGTTTCGGTCACAAGCTTAGAGATATCAGCGTGGTAAATGAGGTGGTGGCATTCTTCGACTAGTGCTTTTGTCAATATACTGCTAATCAGTGTAGGTACACCCATTTGTTTTTTTTGTTTACTTTAGTAGCAGTTAAACCCAATTAAATTAAACAAAAATGCAATTTTTAGAACCAATTTTAGGCGGCATCGCTGCCTTTTTACTCGGATTTTTATGGTACACAGTTCTTTTCGGAAAGCAGTGGCAAGCAGAAACTGGAATTTTAGACGATGAAGCAAAAAAAGGGACGGGACTAACCCACGGCCTTGCGTTAGTATGTATGATATTAATGTCATTTCCTCTTAATGCATACGTGATAAACAGTCATGACTTAGCAGACCAAACATTTGCCCACGGAGCTTTTCATGGAGCACTAGCAGGTTTGTTTTATGGAGCTACAGCTATAGGTATACACTATTTGT
>JBDNFQ010000224.1:0-6494 GCA_041689715.1 Bacteroidia bacterium | reverse complement strand
TGATGACTATGTAAAGGAGATAGAAACTATACTAAACAATAGACCTAGAAAACGCTACAATTACGAAACACCTATATTTGTAATGAACCAATTATTATTTAACCCAGGGGTTGCGTTTGTAACTTGAATGTGGCAGATACTCAATATCACATTTACTAATATGGCAGGCCACACCAACGGAATCATACTTCCTGGCACTAAAAATAAAGGCAAGCGACTCCTCTACTTGGCATATTACTCAGTAGATAGTAATGACTTCTATACTAATGTGCATACCGAAAGTAGAGTAATCGCAATGGATACTTCTAACTTTGGGCAAGTGCATTGGAAAAATCTATATGCTGGTAAGTCGGTGACTGTGCCCATCTTTTTAAATGATTCTACAAACTACCGCACGAATAATGCTGCTCATCACAGACTACCAAACCTCCCTGCAGGAAACTATCAAGTGCTTGCTTGGTATGCCCCGTGGGACGAGCCTATGGCTGAGCACGCATTTGCTAAGCTAAATCCATTTGGCAGATCAGATGATGACTTTGTTTCTAAACGTTTCTATATGCACGAGACACAGCAGAGTAACTACTTCTCGCTCACTATCTCTAACGACACCGTAAAACATGCGTGGTCGCCAACTAAGGCTTGTCCTTTAAATTGTCACTTTTGCGAAGCGATAGAAAAAAGTGACTGGAATAAAGTAGAAAGACTACTCTCTAAACAGACAGACTATACTAATAAACTAGGTATGAATTTCTTAGATACCAACTGGCTGCAGCCACATAGAAATGTCGCTTGGATGTACGAAGGACCAGATGCTATTTTAGCGTCACTACCTACCTATACATATCGGTCTATGATTTTAAAAAACCAGACAGGGTACTTCTACTACGCTGCCACTTGGCAGCTGGGCATTATCTATCCTGGTCGCTCTAGAATACAACAAATGTTTAGATGGTCCACCCGACTAAATGCTCCTATTCGATCCTCCGAAGTAGATTATCAAAAAATAGTCAAATTTGCTCCCTCCTAAGTTTGTTTTCTCAAACTGCTTACCTTTACCCTCTCAAAATAAAATGCTTTTATTCCTACGAATTTATATCGCTATTTCTTGTCTTGCTATTGCAAGTAATTTAGCCAATGCACAATCCATAGATCACTGGGAGACAGCCGTTAAAAACACGGACAAGTGGAGCTACTTCGTAGGAAGTAGCGAACCTTCTAGTCTATGGATGCAGCCTAGTTTTAATGCTAACGCTTGGTCAGAAGGTCAAGGTGGATTTGGGTATGATGATGGTGACGACAACACTACTATAGTAGCTACGTCTTCTGTATATATAAGAAAAACTTTTAATCTGGTGGATACCTCCGTAATAAAACATCTTATACTCCAGTCAGATTACGATGATGCTTTTGTGGCGTATCTAAATGGTGTAGAAATAGCTCGAAGCAATATAGGCACAGTAGGCACTCCTCCAACGTTTGATGCATTGGCTACCACTTTTAAGGAAGCTCAGCTTTATCAAGGTGAACTCCCTGAATCCTACGAATTTAGAACTGATAATTTTCGCTCATTCATAAAACAAGGCAGTAATACACTAGCCATACAAATACATAATCAAAGTCTTACCTCCTCTGACTTGAGCAGTAACTTCTTTTTGACTTTGGGAATCAGTGATAATTCAACGAACTACCGCAGCACGCCGACGTGGTTTCTCCCACCAAGCCTAGGAAGCACCTTGCCACTCTTTGTCATCACTACAGAAAACAATACTGAGATCACAGATGAGCCAAAAACAAATGCACATTTAGGAATAATAGATAATGCGGGACTCAATAATCTAGGAGATGCATATACAGGATATGACGGTGTGATTGGTATAGAAATACGTGGAGCCTCCTCTCAAGGTTTTCCAAAGAAAAACTACGGACTAGAAACTCGCAATACCGATGGAAGTAATAATAATGTATCGCTACTCGGTATGCCGTCTGAAAACGACTGGGTGCTGCATGGGCCTTTTAGCGATAAGTCACTGCTACGCAACTCACTAGCATACCACATGGGCAGTCAAACAGGGCAATACACCCCGCGTACTCGTCTCTGCGAACTCTATGTAAATAATGACTACCGTGGAGTATATATGCTCACCGAAAAAATAAAACGCGATAAAAACAGAGTAGATATAGCCAGCTTAAAACCCGAAGATATAAGTGGCGAAGAACTGACTGGTGGCTACATCCTACAGATAGATAGAGATGACCAAAGCTCTAACATAGACGGTTGGTACAGCGGCTCATCTCCTAGTAAGTTTTATGCATACCACGATCCTAAGGCAGAAGATCTACAAGCGGTACAACGAGAGTATATAAAAACCTACCTCACTAGTTTTGAGGGAGATATGGGGTCTACAGACTACTACTGGAAATATAAAAGCTACGTAGACGCACCTTCGTGGGTAGATTACTTTCTAGTAACAGAAATAGGCAAACACATAGACGCATACAAACTCAGTTTCTATATGCACAAGAAGAAGTCTACCAATGGCGGGAAATTACACTTTGGTCCCTTATGGGATTTTAATCTAGGCTTTGGCAATTTCGATTATGTGTGCTCCCCAGACCCGCAAGGGTGGACGTATGAGTTTCAAGGAACCTGTGATAATTCGCATCCGTTTTGGGTGAAGAAGCTCACCGATATACCCGAAGTATCTGACCAAATAAACTGCCGCTGGAACCAGCTTAGAAATGGTCCACTCCACACCGATAGCCTTATGCAGTATATAGATGCCCGCCTAGCGGAAATGGGTGACGCACCCGCTCGAAATTTTGAAAGATGGGATATATTGGGTCAATATATATGGCCAAATGACTATGTAGGAGACACTTACGAAGAGGAAATAACTTTCCTGAAAAACTGGCTCACTACCAGACTCACTTGGATGGATGAGAATATGCTGGGCGAATGCACCATTACTTCTATAGATAATCCTGAACCAACTTATAAAGCCACATCCATATTCCCTAACCCTGCTCAAAATTCGTTTTTCCTTGAAATAAATGCCTCCCGTTTTGATGCTGGAAGCATTCAAATAATCAACAGTATGGGAAGTAAAGTACTAGAAATTAACGTTATAAAAACACTACAAAAGATAGACATCTCTACATTAGCAGCAGGAATATATACTGTGAATGTATTTACTAACTCTCAACTTCTAGCAGTACAAAAGCTATCCATTTACTAAAATCTTCTAAAAAAGTAACGAACCAACCAATACCCTAAAAACATGTACTTACTACTATTACTTTCTTTGAGAGTAGACAGTTGCACTAGTTCCGCACAGCAAGACCAAAGAAAATCTTGTAAACTTAGTCTCCGATCCTGCAAAAGACAAACTAACAATCTGGATATAGATTAATAATGTCCTTGAATGATCCATTAGATATATAATGTATTCCGATCTTGAAAGCTCTCATTGTCAATATTCTAAAAATATCTCTTGCAATAGCATTAGAGAATTACTTGGCAGTCCTAACATTGATGCCTAGAATTTATAATGTACATATTTTTTTTAATCAGTATTAACTAGCCACGCGTTCGTGTCCCCACGAACTTGTACATTTGCTTTGTAAATAATGCGACTACATCATCCAAAACTCGTCAAACTATTAAAAACGGCTTATTCTGCTGAGAAAGCAGCTTCACTAGCCTACATAGGTCACGCTAAGTCTGTCAAAAATCTAGAGCACAAAATAGCCATTCAACAAATAGAACTGGACGAATGGGAACATAGAGCAGAAGTGCTCAAAATTATGGAGCAGTACGACATCCCCATTTCCAAGTGGTTAGAATTTAAGTTTTATGTCATAGGCCAGACTATAGCTGCCAGCTGTTTTGTGATAGGAAAATTTATGCCCTACTACTTTGCAGGAGTGCTAGAAAGTGGCAATGTATGCGAGTACTTCATCATGATGAAATACTTCCGTAGCTTAGGAATAACAGAGCATGACGAGATCCTATATGAGATGGCTATCAAAGAAAAGGAACATGAAGTATTTTACCTGCAAGCAGTAGCAGACAATGGCTCATTACCCCTATTCGAAAAACTCTTTGGCTGGGGAAAAGTAAAAAGGAGAAATGATGTAGACTTTGAAAACCTAAAGACTGTGGAGCAGAGTGACGCCTATTGCAACATGGAATAAAACTCCTTTACTAACTGTCTAATATTCAACTTGAGAAGAATAGCATATATAGCAACTTACCTAGTAGTGATAAGCAGCGTGGCCCAAGACTCTATTACTATCATCCCTTCCTGGGGAGTACATAAAATAGAACTTAATAAGGCCTACGGGGATAGTTTCAGCTTCAATAAAATACGCTTCTATATCTCTAATGTGAGATTTTATAACGAGGAGATTAATGCAGACTACCTGCCCCAGAAACAGGCTTATCTAATGGACATCAGTAATGCACAAACCCTAAACATACCAACGCCAGATTCATTTTATTTTACTCATATAAAATTTACTCTAGGCATAGACAGTACCACCAATAGCCAAGGTGCTCTTTCTGATGATCTAGACCCTATACACGGCATGTATTGGACATGGCAGAGCGGATATATCAACACCAAAATAGAGGGATTGCGTGGTGATAAGAAGTTCACCTTTCACCTAGGAGGATATTCGTATCCATATAATGCTTCGCAGGATGTCATGCTTCCTATGACTGGTAAAACGCTAGCATTTCAACTTCAAGCTATAGGCACTATAGACCAGTGGAGTATAATGAGACCATGTAATGAAGCGGTTAATCTTTCCAATAAAATAGCTCAATCCTTTAATTCAAAATGAAGATTCTAGCATTCCTCTTTTTGAGTTTAGCATGCTATTTTTCTTCTTCTGAAATCATAGGACTAAGACCTTCTCACTTCCCAAAACCAAACTATTCATTCAATAGTTCAGCAGAGAGTATACTGTTAGGGCGAGCTCTATTCTATGACCCTCTACTCTCCTTGGACGGAACAATCTCCTGTGCCAGTTGTCACTCTCCATATAATGCTTTTGCCCATACAGACCACGCAATAAGTCACGGCATAGATGACAGTGTAGGTACTCGAAATGCTCCCGCACTATTTAACCTAGCATGGCAAAGAGAACTGATGTGGGACGGAGCTACAAACCATATCGAGATGCAAGCACTTGCACCTATTTCTCACCCAAGAGAAATGGGAGAATCACTACCCAATGTACTGAGCAAATTACAAAAGAGTGGCATCTATCCTAATCTGTTTCGAGCTGCTTATGGAGACACTTTCATTACCAGTCAGCGAATGCTAAAAGCTCTCTCTGCTTTCCAACTTTCACTAGTTTCCGCAAATGCTAAATACGACCGAGTAGTTCAAAAAATAGATTCATTTACATCTCAAGAAAAAGCAGGTTACCAGCTATTTAAAATACGCTGCAACTCCTGTCATACTGAACCACTATTTACAAATCACTCCTATAAAAACAATGGCTTAAAAATGGACCCAGATATCAAAGATATGGGCAGATATGCGGTCACACTGCAGGCTGCAGATAGCTTTCACTTTAAAGTGCCAAGCTTAAGAAATCTAAGTTACACCTATCCGTATATGCACGACGGTAGATTTCAAAAAATAAATGAGGTACTAAATCATTATACAGATGGAATAAATAACACCATACATTTGTCTAAAGAACTGCAGCAAAGTATAAAGCTCAGTCCTACCGAAAAAGTAGATCTCACCGCTTTTCTTCTTACGCTTAATGATCAAGAATTTATACTTACTAAGACGAATAAATATCCAATTAAAATATTAAAACCAGAACAAAAATGAAAAAATCACTTCTTATCATCCTAATGAGCATCAGCCTATTAGGCCAGTCTCAAGTAAGTCCTGCAGTATCTTCTTGGCTTCAAAACACAACAGAAACCGGATTTTATTATCCAAAAGGCAACCCCACTTTAGTAGCTAACAGTATTCTAGTAAATTGCCAAAAAGTAGAATACTCAGCGGACTTTGTGTATGTGACTGCTACAGGTATTCCCTCCTATCCCACAGGACCATTTAGTGATGGCAATCCTAGCCAAGCAACCAACCAAAACGGTATTTATAAAATCCCACTAAACCCAACTGCAAATACTGGTACTCTAATGACTACCACAGGTGGTAATGTGGGAATATTCATCAACGGAGTAGCACTATTTGACTACAGAGATGGAGTAGCTTGGGATCCAATTACAGGAGCTTTGTGCGGCGGTCCGGGTAACCCACGCTGTTCAGGAGGAGTGGGAGCTACTCAAGACTGGAACAGAGATGCGATACCTGCAGAGAAAGAAGGTTTTGATTGTGCTAAAGGCCATCCAGCTATGGGAAACTATCATCATCACCAAAACCCTTCTGCATTCAAACTAGATCTAAATACAACTTCAGAAATATGTAATTTATATGATGCAGAAGGTCTGTATGCTATAGATA
>JBDNFQ010000223.1:0-6771 GCA_041689715.1 Bacteroidia bacterium | reverse complement strand
TCTCTGATGACTATGTAAAGGAGATAGAAACTATACTAAACAATAGACCTAGAAAACGCTACAATTACGAAACACCTATATTTGTAATGAACCAATTATTATTTAACCCAGGGGTTGCGTTTGTAACTTGAATGTGGCCTTGACTATTTATAGTAAAGACATTTTTCACATTGCGACACCCTAAAAGTGTCAGAAGTAAAAAGGCTTGATAGAGTTTATTCTTCATAATAAATCGGATTACCTAAACCAAATAATCTCCCACCACCAAAGCAGCCAATGTCTCCACTATAGGCACAGCACGAGGCACTACACACGGATCGTGACGACCTGTGGCTTCTAGACTTACTTCATCTCCAGAGGTGCTTACGGTAGATTGCAGCGTGCCAATAGTAGCGGTCGGTTTAAATGCTACACGGAATACAATATCCATTCCATTGCTTATACCGCCCTGTATTCCTCCAGAGTTATTGGTTTTAGTAAAGGGCTTACCCTCTTTCATTTCGAAGGAATCATTCACTTCACTTCCTCGCTTGCTACTCATCTCAAAACCACCACCGAGTTCAAAACCTTTCACAGCATTGATATTTAGCATAGCGTGACCTAGAGCTGCGTTTAATTTATCAAAAACCGGATTGCCTAGTCCTGCAGGCACTCCAGTTATTACACATTCTATTACTCCACCTAGGCTGTCTTTGTCTTTTTGAGCCTGCTCTATGGCAGCTATCATCTGTGTGGCTATGGCCTTATCTGGGCACCGCACTATGGTAGCATCTACTTCTTCTACGGCATAAAACCTTGCTGGAGTTTCCAGTTTTACTGCTCCTATTTGTTTCACGTAAGCAGATATGCTTATCTTATTCTCTTTGGCTATATAGTCTTGCACGAGTGCTCCTGCGGCTACCCACCCCGCTGTTACTCTGGCACTGCTTCTGCCACCACCTCGGTAGTCTCTATTTCCTTCACCATAGCGAGCATCGTAGGTATAGTCTGCATGGCTTGGTCGGTATACTTCTTTTAGGTGTGAGTAGTCCTTTGGTTTTGCGTTGGTATTTTTTAGCTGAAAATGAATGGGAGCTCCCGTGGTTTTACCATTAAACAAACCACTATTTATGATTACCTCATCTGCTTCAGCACGCGGTGTAGCTATAGACGACTGTCCTGGCTTACGTCTGTCTAGCTGACTTTGTATGAAGTCTTGGTCCAAGACAAAGCCTGCAGGAAACCCATCGAGTATAGCTCCTACCACTTCTCCGTGTGATTCTCCGTAACTAGTTAGTCGTATATTTTTCCCAATTGTATTCAATGTGGCGAAGATATAGCAGAGAAATTAGATTATAGATTATTAGACAGTAGACTTCAATTTTTACTATACTCAATTTGTATAATTGGCTTCCTGAGGGGACTCAATGAATGCAAACAATACACCCTGTGAAATAATATAGTCTCAAATCTCACTTCTAAAGTCTCATATCTTCTTTACAGTAAATCCCACCGATTTCATATCGTCCCAAAAGTGCGGATATGATTTCTTTACTACCTCTTCATCTTCTATGCGTATCGGCTGTTTTAGTGCCAAAGGGGCTACGCACATTGCCATTCTATGATCATCATACGAAGGGAAGATGGTGTCAGGTATTAGCTTATAATTTTCCGCATTAAGCTCCCAGATCTTTCCTGATTTCGCTAGACTCACACCTACTTTACTTAAATGCTCTGCTAGAGCCACTTCCCTGTCACACTCCTTATACTTGAGGCTTTCTAATCCTTTAAATTGAGGATGCATGCACCCAAGAGCAGGTAGCAAAATTCCAAAAGTCATTGCACTATCTGGATACTGAGAAAACTGCATAAGATCTGGACACTCCACCTCTCCTTGTTTCTTTTTACTGATGAGCATCCCGTCATCCTTTTCTTCGAAGGCCATTCTTGTATTCCCTACTTCAAAAAGATGTTTACGCTCCTTCTGCATGTTATCTAATCGCAGACCTGGGAAGAAAAGTTCACACTCATTAGATAAATGTGCCATACTAAACCAGTAGTAGAACGAACTCCAATCTGGTTCTATTAAGAAATATTCTCCATCAAATTTCTGTTGCTTGCTTACCGAAATGTACATCCCTTTCACGTATACAGAAAAACCCATTCTTCTGAGACAAGAGAGCGTGAGCAGTACATAGGAATACGATGACATCTTGGTATTTACCTTAAGATTAAACTCCCCTTGAATACGCGGAGCTATCAGCAAGAGAGCAGAGACAAACTGACTACTCTTCACAGTAGTAAGGTCTATTAGATTCGTACTCGTTTTTAAATTTTTACCCACTATACGCAGTATGGCTTGCCCTTCCTGCTCTAAGTAGTTGATATCTGCACCAAAGAGACGAAGTGCGTTTACCAAGCCTATGATAGGTCGCTCCATAAGTCTATCCGTACCACGTATAATGTACTCCCCTTTGCCGCATGCAGCATATGCTACTAAGAATCGAAAGGCTGTACCTGCATCTTGCACATCTATATCTCGTGTATCGGTATCTAATATTTCTTTAAGCAGTACAGAGTCATTTGCATTACTTAGGTTATCCAGCTTCAAGCCTGGCTCATACAGCTTTTTTAGAATGAGCATTCTATTGCAGATACTCTTAGAGCTAGGTAGCTTTATGGTTCCCTTAAGTATTCCTGTAGCATGCGATACGCGTATCATTTTAGTTTGCGGATATAATCTAGCGATTCCTTTATTAAGTCAACAGATACGGTATAATCTTGTTTGCAATCGCCTATGGACTGAAGAAGTGAAAAATTAATTCCGTCTCCATCATTCTTTTTATCTTTTATCAAATAAGGCATCAGCGTATCTATACTAGGAATAGACTCTTCCACCTTAGACAGTATACGTTGAATCACGAGACTTATCTCATGGTTTTCTTCTTCAGAAAGTCCTGCAAGTTTTGTACTAAGGTAGCTCTCACCTAGCATACCTATAGCTACCGACACTCCATGACTTAGCGACTCATTTTCATCATTGATATGCAGACTGTGTGACTCTATGGCGTGCCCTATCGTATGACCAAAGTTGAGGCGTTTACGTATTCCTTCATCTTTAAAATCTTGCTCTACGTGTTTTTGCTTAATGGCAATAGAGTCGAAAATGAGCGAAGTATTTAATTTTTCATGCTCTTTTAAAAAGAGCATTTTCACAGCATCATAATGCTTTTTATCTGCTATTAGACCGTGTTTAAGCATTTCCACATACCCATTTACACACTCCTCGTAAGGCAAAGTATTCAGAAACTCCGGACAGATAAATGTTTCCTCTGCTTTAATAAATAGCCCAATATAGTTTTTGAAACCTAGAAAATTGACACCTGTTTTGCCACCTGTACTGGCGTCTACCATAGCTAGCAGGCTAGTAGGTGCTAGCACCACTCGCATACCTCGCTGATAGCACGCACCAGCAAATGCTCCCATATCGCACAGCACACCACCGCCTAAACATAGTAGAATAGTCTGGCGAGTAGCATTGAGTTCTGCTAATTTTTTCCAGATGTACTCACAGCTATCTAAATTTTTGTACCCCTCACCATACGGCACTGTAAAATGAGGCAATTCCTCTCCAAGCAAAGAATAGCATTCATCTAGCGTATGCTTATCAGCAAGTACAACAGTATTGGCCTTGTGCTCTTTTATGAAAGCTTGTAAATTAGGTAATCCTTGTTTCAATACTTCAAAGGTATAACAAGGATTCAAGAAGTGTGAATATTAGATTCTAGGAATCTACTCATACCTATTTATCACTACATCTACATCCCATACGATTCTATGCGGTAGATCCACATAGAATCGTATACGCTGTCCTGGGTCAAAATAAGTATCTACCTATAGATACTCGTAGTCTATTATCACGCCTCGCCAATCATACAAGCGTATCTCTAGCTGAACGGCACTGATGTACGTCTCGCCATCATTATATATATCCTGATACTTCCGTACCCATATTATCTGCTATAAACTCGTAGTAGACGTCTGCATCTGTGATAAGCGGGGCATATACGTAAACGGTCTCTTTGACACATCCTACAGAAAAAAGTAACCCAAAGGCTAAAAGTGCGATCCATTTATTCTTCACACTTGTTTTATTTTTTAATACAGTTCAACATTGTAAACACTTCTAGTCTATTGTATATATTAAAAACGCCAAGTATCTCATTACTTCTCATAGTATATATTTCAAAAGTCGAACCACTCTTAAGCCCAAGACCCAATTTGCTAAAAAACGCTATGAATTTGCGTGAAACGAATGTTACTTTGAACCCGTAATGAAAAAGTATATTTGGATAGTCTTGTTAATACTAGCTGCTGTAAGCATAGTAGCATTGCTTTTATATGATAATGGAGAAGCTAACATGCGAGATGAGACCAACTTTGCTATCGAAAATCCTGATGTAGTGTCCAAAATCATGATGAAAGACAGAGAAGGCAAAGAGGTAATATTAGAAAAGAAGCAAGACATTTGGTATGTAAATGAGGACCACAAAGCTTTTCTACCTAATGTTAATCTTTTACTGAACAATGCTTTAAATAAAATACGCATAAAAGGCCCTGTGCCCAACAGCATGCGAAATAATGTAATAAGTGCAATGGGAAGCAGATCTATTCACATACAAATATTCGATGAGAATAAAAAAATAAGAGATTACTACCTAGGTACTCCTACCCCAGACGAAACTGGATCTTACCTACATATAGAAGGAGCCAAAACTCCGTATATCGCTCACATACTAGGTTTTAAAGGAGTATTGGACCCCAAATTCAGCACGGACGAAAATGATTGGATAGACCGCAGTGTGTTCGATTACACAGCAGAAGAGATAGAGTCTATTACCATTAAAAATTACGAATTGCCAAATGAATCATTTACACTGAGTAAGAAAGATAGCAACTATATCCTCACCCCTCCTTTGCCTTCACTTTCTACATCCGCAGCACGTAGTTATTTCGCCTTGTTTACTTTTAAAAACTATGAAGGATTCGCAGAATACCTACCGCAAGCAGCTAAGGATTCTATACAAGCTAGCCAACCTTTTATGACCATTACCGTAAAAACCTACGAAGGGAAATCTAAAGCATTGAATATTTTTCGCAAGGGTAGCAACCAAAGCAAAACCATTTACGACAACAATGGTAACTTGCTAGTAAAAGATACAGATAGATACTTCGCTACCTTCACAGGTTTCGATAGACTAGTAACTATACAGGATTATGTGTTTGGAAAGATAATCACAAAGAGAAGTTTCTTTGGATTGCAGTAACCTGATTGCTAGCTAGAAACCGTAGGTTTTAGCTGCAGATCTCCATTTTTCTACTACAGTAGCCATATCGTGTGGTAGTTCAGAGTCAAACTGAACCCACTCTTTGGTAGTAGGATGAGTAAACCCAAGAGACCTAGCGTGTAGCCCTTGACGAGGCATTATACTAAAACAGTTTTCTACAAACTGCTTGTATTTGCTAAACACTACTCCTTTTAATATTCTTTTACCACCATAAAAATCATCACTAAAAAGTGTATGACCCAAGTGTTTTAGATGTACTCTTATTTGATGTGTACGGCCAGTCTCTAGCTTACACTCTACTAATGAAGTGTATAAGAAGTTTTCTAACACCTTATAATGAGTCACCGCATGCTTACCTCTCTTTTCATCTTCAGAAAGCACTACAAACTTCTTACGATCGTATTGATCTCTTCCTATAATAGTAGAAACCGTTCCTTCGTCAGGATCCATACTACCCCATACTAAAGCGTTATACGTTCGCTCTATCGTGTGATCTTTGAACTGTTGGCTTAGGTGTGCCATAGCGTCATTGTTTTTAGCTACTACTATAAGTCCGCTCGTATCTTTATCTATACGATGTACTAGCCACGGCCGTTTACCCTTATGAGTAGCTTTATCATCTAGCAAAAATGCCAATGCATTAAGCAATGTGCCACTTCTATTTCCAAATCCAGGATGCATTACCATACCTGCTTCTTTATTGATAATCATAAGATCATCATCCTCATACATCACATTCAGTGGTATATCTTGCGGAAGCACCTCTAGTTCGTCTGGCTCTTTGTCCACCAGTACTTCTATATGGTCGTTTGGTTGCACTTTGTAGCTAGCCTTTACTGCTTTGCCGCCTACTACCACTTGCTTACGCTCTATGGCTTCCTGTAGCTTATTACGCGATGCACGCAGTATTTTGTTCACCAAATACTTATCTACTCGCAATGGCTCTTGGCCCGCATCTACGTTAAAAGTATATTTTAAGAAAAGCTCGTCTTCTTGCACTTCTATTTCATTTTCTGTTGTATCAGACATTCTCTCTTTATTGTTGGTTTTTAGTACTTAGAATAAGTTGAATTAAACCTATTTTTGAACCCACAAAGGTATTAGGAAAATAGCATGATTACACACGAATCCTCATTAGAGAACTTTACAGAACAATTTGAGTACGTTTTAGACAACTACACTACTCACGGATTACAGATAGATGATTTTGATACTATAGTATTAGGTGGCTTAGGCGGTAGTGGAATAGGTGCAGTTTTAGCTAAAAATTGGCTTTTTGATAAATGCCCACTTCCTATAGAAGCAGTAGCAGACTATCATCTGCCAAAATTCATCAGTAGAAAAACATTAGTAGTACTTAACTCCTACTCAGGCAATACAGAAGAGACTCTTAGCCTTTTTGAAGAGGCAAAGGAACAAGGTTGCAAAATCGTTATAATAACGG
>JBDNFQ010000222.1:0-2442 GCA_041689715.1 Bacteroidia bacterium | reverse complement strand
TGTCTCTGATGACTATGTAAAGGAGATAGAAACTATACTAAACAATAGACCTAGAAAACGCTACAATTACGAAACACCTATATTTGTAATGAACCAATTATTATTTAACCCAGGGGTTGCGTTTGTAACTTGAATGTGGCTAATACAGTTGATGCTATTTGCATCTATATATACGTGTGCGAAAGCACAAACCCCTGCCAACTGTCCGGCAGATCCTAGTGCTCCTATAACGGAATATTGTGAAGATGGACATGGTATAAGTACAGATCCAGATAATCTGGTAAACGATGACTGTCCAAATCTTAAAAATAACTTTGAGTGGCGGGTAAAACATCCTCAAGGGGGTGCTGTGCCAAACGAATGGTACCAAGCGTATGATGAAAATGGCGTTAGGAAAAATCTAGCGAATCCGTTTAACGACCCTGACCCTAGTGATTACAGACATATTGCTGATAATCACAATACAAATTATCACCCAGAAGATGGATGGGGACTGCTCAAAGTCGATTTTGGTACACTAAGCAATTTTAATACGGGATGGACCCAACTTCCACAAGATAGACCAGGATTAAATCCAAAACAAGGAGGTGCTAAACTACCTTACATGATTTTGTACAACAAATATTCGGGTACGTTCCGTTTTTTTGGCTCCTTATTGGGTCAAAATGATGACTACGAAACGGTGCGAATTGAATTGAGAATACCTGAGAAATCTCCAGATCATTTAAATACTGGCAATCTCTATCTAGACTTAAAAGCCACTAATTTACTAAGTATTCAAGGAGATGCGGTACAACCGCTAGACCAGGAAACAGATGAAAATGTATTGGTAGTTTTTGCCAAAACTAGCTACGTGATATGAAAGGAATACAAATAATATACGGGACACTACGTGCTACTAAAGTGACTGTAGATGCCAAATGGTGGAGTGACTTTGTGTTTGATGAAGATTATGAGCTAAAGAGCCTAGCAGAAGTAGAAGCATACATAGCAGCTAACAAACACCTGCCAGACGTGCCTAGCGAAGAAGAAGTACTAGCCAATGGACTAGACCTAGGCGAGATGCAAGCCATACAGCAGCAGAAGATAGAAGAGCTCACCCTCTACATCATACAGCAGCAGAAGCAGATGGATGCACTTATAGAAACCGTAAACGAACTAAAGAAATAAATAGAACTTGAAAAAGTTTTCCTATAAATTCAAACCTATTAGCTTCCCCGAAAGGGGGGAGGCTGATACCAAACCCAGCTACACATTATGAAAAAGAGAAACCTAATATACGGAGTACTGGTAATGCTCTTCGCTTTTGTGCTAAACTCATGCAAAGAGGACTGCCCTACGTGCCAAGACCCTAGGAATCCGGACTGCGAGAACTATGATCCGTGCTTTGGTAAAGATACCATCAATACCATATTCAAAGTACGACCGGGTGACCGAGGTTTTGGTCCACCAGAGGAATGGTGTGATCTGATAGCGTGTGATACTTTCAATGCGAGTAGCGTGCGGTTTGATATACCTGACGGCAATCCTGAGAATAGCACCTACGAGTGGCAGATAGGCTCAGAAGCTGAAACTCGTAAAAGTGAAGGCTTCGAAGTAGATTTTAGTGACTATCTAAGAGACAATGGATGGGAGACGTGGATTCCTATTACACTCACTATACGCACACCTATGAATGAGTGTCTTAAAAGTGAGGAGGAGACTGTGAAAACCGTCACTAGGGAGTTATTTTTCACGGAGGAGCAAATTGCAGGACTATTCTTAGGTACCACGGATACTGAAGAAGTATATGTTGGTTCTTTAAATAATAATCCCGATTCTGAAATTAAATTTATACAGAAAAGTTCAGGCACCTTTAGGGGGTACACTGCACCAATTTATTTAATGACTGGCCTACCTGATATAGATACTCTTGCATTTCCGACTAAGTGCAATTGGTTTGAAGGATGTGAATCGTTCAGACAAATACGTGGAAAATATCTTACATATAAAAGCTGTATGGAAGATGTGTCGTATTACCTATCAGAATCTAATAACCTGTTTTCTCCTGACAGGACAAAGCTAGAACTAGTTTTAAACTTTGACCCTCCAGAAGGAAGAAAACAATTCAATTTTCGGGGAACTTTAGTTCAGTAGAACAAATTAAAAATAACAGAAACAATGAAAAGAATAATACATCTGATGCTATTTGCATCCATATATATAAGTGCAATAGCACAAGATTGCCCGCCACAGAGTGATGGTATTTCAACCCCGCAATATGAAGCCTTAATTGAAGAATATTGTGAAGATGGAAACGGTATATGAAAGGAATACAAATAATATACGGGACACTACGTGCTACTAAAATGAATGTAGATGCTAAGTGGTGGGCAGACTTTGTGTTTGATGCCGATTATGAGCTAAAGAGCCTAGCAGAAGTAGAAGCATACATAGCAGCTA
>JBDNFQ010000221.1:0-2001 GCA_041689715.1 Bacteroidia bacterium | reverse complement strand
ATTTTTACAACTTTTTGAAGAGAAGTAAAGGTAGTAACATTTTCCGTAGCGGATTAGGGGCTAGCCCCTAATCCGCTATTTTTATTACACCCTATACCTCTTAATCTAGGGGTTGCATTTACGACTTGAATTTAAGATTTGGTCCAATTCAATTCCACAACTATCAGCTGTGTAGTTAATTGTAATTGACAATACTTGCCTATTGCTAAAATAATGATCAAAGCTCTTTTGAGTCATAAATTTTGTACCATTCGGAGAATAATAATTTGCTTCAAGTGTTTTAAATCTCAATCCAGAGAACTCCTCAAAACCAAATGAATAATTAAATTGAATTCCTTGACTCCTGATACTTTCAATCATCAAAGAATCTGCTGCTTCTTCTGAGTTCTTGATTTCCGATTCGGACAATGATGAATTATCTTGAAGAATTGAAGTTAATCCATTCATGCCACCATCCTTCAACCATAATAAATTCTTGTAATTCTTCTCTATTTCCAATTCACTGGACTCCTCAAGTGCATTCTGCCCTCCACTCTCTATGAATCTAATCTCCTCAGAGGACATAATAGAATAGTCTGAGGGATACCTAATTGTCCATCCAATTGACTCATTAGAATACTCATTCCAACCTTTGGTATCTAATTCTTCACTGGTGATAGCTGTCCTACAAGAGCATATCAATACAATAATTAACAACTTCTTCATTCTCAGTTTCTACCTTTTAAATTTTCATCCTCACCGCTCCCATTCCTACTTCATCATTTATATAGGCTCCATTTTCGCAGTATTGTTTTAGTTCGGTTATCTTGTGTAGGTGGTTGTTTGCTCGGCTATTTCAGCAGAAATCTCTTTCACTTCGCCATCCACAGAAACTACTACTGAGCTGTTTTTTGATTTTTTAAATAAAATCATTTTCTCATAAGCTGTCTCTAGTCCTTTAAGAATACGCTTACTTTCTTCCTTAAATGTCGATTTGTTTTCCATATTGCTTTTGTATTCTATTCCATTTATCTAGGTCAAAAATTTCTAGTTCACCATTAGTACTTTGACATATCTCCTTGTATGGTGTTCCTGAATTATCTATAAACATCCAATTGTTTACCAACGGTAAATATAACTTATAAAAATTTAACAGCCCTCGGTCGTACCTACGCTCTATTACTTCTTGTGGTATATTATGACCACCTTCTTCTACTCGCGTCTTCACTCGTTTTACAGCCAATTCCTTAGAATTTAGCCAGAAAAATAAGAGTGTAATTTCGTACCCTTGTTTTATAGCTCTACTTATAAATTGGGCAAATATCTTACTTGCCAAAGTCGTTTCAAAAGCAAAATTTTCATTATTCCTTAGTAAACCATCCAACCTTTCTAGCATTATCCTCCCAGCTTCAAAAGCCACAGTATCTGGCTGAAATGGAGATAACCCTTTGGCAATTTCGTCCGCATTCACAAATTCTTTGCAGTCTAATATTTCAGGGAGAATTGTATATGAAGCAGTAGTTTTACCTGCACCATTGCAACCGGCCACTATGTATATTTTTTTACTCATTAAACCCTCACCGCTCCTGATCCTACTTCATCATTTATATAAGCTCCGTTTTCGCAGTATTGTTTTAGTTCTGTTTCTATGAAATAGATGGCAGCTTCTTTGTCTGCTTGCGGATAGAGGAAATGCACATTGGCTCCTGCGTCTAGCGTGAAGCACCATTTCACTCCGTCTTTTTCTCGCTTTGCCCAGATAGCTTCTATTACTTTTAGCGTTTCAGATTTCATTAGGATGAAATACGGATTACTGCTCATCATAAGGCTATGAAGTGTGAGTGCTTCGCTTTCTACCAGATTAATAAATCCATCTAAGTCTCCTGATTTTAGGATAGCCTGTAGCTTGGTCATATTTTCATCTGCTTGTGCAAATCGAGCTGCAGCATACGGATTATCATCTATGAGTCCGTGACCTACCGTACTACTTACCGTCTTCTGTCCTTTGTGCACTAGGAGTAT
>JBDNFQ010000220.1:0-1190 GCA_041689715.1 Bacteroidia bacterium | reverse complement strand
TCTTCAAACCAGAAAGGTAAACTGCTTCATAGTCAATACAGAAGAAAACAAAGCTGAAATACAAAGACTATTTGCGGGAAAACTACAAGTACGAGAAACTGAAAAACGCACAAAACAAGTACACACTAAACTCAATGAAACAAGCACAAATGCTCTTCTAGAAAATCTCAAAGCACTCACGCTCAAAGGGCTTAGTGAGCAGACAGTAAAAACGTATCAAAGCTGCTTAGCACCATTTTTTGGTCACTTTCAAAATAAGAAAAAACTAAGTGAAGTTAGCAAGCCTGAAATAGAAACCTACGTCTATATGCTTATAAAAGAGTATAAAATAAGTGAGCAGAAACAAAATCAAATCATAAATGCTATAAAAAGCTACTATGAGCATACACTGGGTAGAGACAGAATGCTATATGATGTAAAAAGACCAAAGAAGGCACAAACACTACCCAATGTACTCAGCGAATCAGAAGTACTGAGACTGCTAAACTCTCCCACTAATCTGAAACATAAAACCATACTTTACACCATATACAGTGCTGGACTAAGAAGAAGTGAAGTCATAAATCTGCGAGTACAAGATATAAAATCGGACGAGGGCTACATTATGATAAAAGGAGCCAAAGGGAAGAAAGACCGCAACACTGTGCTTTCTAAAACACTGCTGACACTACTACGGGAATACTACAAGAAGCACAAACCAAGTTACTGGCTATTCGAGGGAGCTGCAGGAGGAAAATACAGTGCGACTAGTGTGCAAAAAATATTTCAAAAAGCAGTAAAAGAAAGCGGGTGCAATGCCTGGGCAACGCCTCATACACTGAGACATAGCTTTGCTACTCACCTTATGCAGGCCGGCACCAACTTACGCTATATACAAAGTGCACTGGGTCACGAGAGCCCAAAGACAACTGAGATCTATACTCACGTACTACGGATAAACAATAAGACTATAGAAAGCCCCCTTGATATTTTGATGAAAAAAGGTAAATTTGAAAATAATAAATAAACGAAACAGACATGGGATATATGTGCCATACACATATACAAGTGTTGTATGCCATTGTAAAAAAAGTAAATTAATTAAAATATTGTTGATGATTTAGGCATTGACTATTAAGAACATTTTTAAATAATAAGAACATGGAATTTAGACAAGATACCCAACCCTTTGAAATTTTGAAGCAATACTT
>JBDNFQ010000219.1:0-2855 GCA_041689715.1 Bacteroidia bacterium | reverse complement strand
TCATATTTTTTTGGTTTAATTTTTGGTAAAAATATTCTAATTTTAATAAATGCCTTTTTCTTTCATCACTTTATTCAACCACCTAAGTAAGAGAATCATCATTACGGCTGCAGCCAAGGCGAGTCCAAAGTTCATAAAGAAAAAGTTTTTCTTATCTGCAAATCCTTCCCACATCCCCGACAACATTCCTGACAATTTATTTCCAATGGAAGTACTTAAAAAGAAGCCTCCCATCATTAAGGCGGTAATACGAGGTGGGCTAAGTTTAGAAACTAGTGAAAGGCCCATGGGAGAAAGACATAACTCCCCTAAAGTAATAACACCATAACTCGCTATGAGCCACAAGCTACTCGCCTTAGTAGATAAATCGTTAGAAGCGGCTACTGCACCTACCATTACTAAGGCAGATAGAGCTGTAATAACAAGACCCACCGCAATTTTGGTAGGTGTAGATTGCTCTTTCTTTTTTCTTCTCAAAAAACCCCAAAACCCAACTACAATAGGCGTAAGTAAAACTACCCAAAATGGATTGATAGACTGATATAACTCTGTAGAAACCAACTTCAGAGAACTGCCTTGTGCCGGTATTTTATCTGGACTAAGGTTACTGAAATATTCTGCACTTTTGAGATCGGTAGCCTCTCCAAGATTAGTGACAGTCTGAGCCATTCCTACCTTATCTGCTGCATTACCCAGTATCTCAGGCATAGTTCTTTCTGTAAAATTCTCAGCCCATACGGTTAATGCGTCGCCATTTTGATGGAAAACCGCCCAAAAAATAACCAAACATGCATATACTGCTAGCAGTGCCCCAATAGGTCTCTTGTCTTTTTCATTTGCTTGCATATAGAGATATATGAAAAAGCCAACGACTGGGATACACCCAAAGATAAATGCATCATTGGTATCTGTTCCTAAAAGATTGCCAGGAATGAGATAGCCTAATACACCAAATACGACCATAGGAAGTAGCGTAAAACTAAGAATTTTCCCGGTGCTCATATCTCCCTCTTCTAATGGACTAATTACATCAGCCTCTGCCACTGTTTTTTGACCAAAAATGAACGTCGCTACCCCTATAAGCATACCTATACCCGCAGCGATAAAAGCCCAATTCCAACCATAATTATTACGCATAAATGCCGCAACGAAGTTGCAAATGAATGCTCCAATATTGATACCCATATAAAAGATATTATAGCCTGCATCTTTATTGAGTTTGTATTTATCTTGATTATACAGGTTGCCCAACAAGGTGGAGATATTTGGCTTAAAAAAACCATTGCCTACGATAATAAGGGTAAGAGCTACGAAAAAAGCGGTAGTACTATGAATAGAAAGAGTAAGATAGCCTGCAGCCATTAGCAATCCGCCAGCAATGATGGACTTTCGATATCCCAAGAGTCGGTCAGCAAGTAAACCTCCTAAAAAGGGCGTTAAATACACCAGGCCCAAATAGGTGCCATAAATATCTGATTTTTTAAGACTACCAAAACCCATCCCTCCATTGTCCCAAGAATCGAGCATATAAAGTGAAAAAATACCAAGCATTAGGTAGTAACCAAAACGTTCCCACATTTCAGTAAAAAATAATACATAAAGTCCCTTAGGATGATTGTTTTGAGTCATGATTTATTGATTTAATTTAGTAATTTGATTTAGTAAAAATAGAGTAAAGAGTGAAATTACAGATTTTCGATAACGAAATTGGTCATCTTGTTATATAAGTGTAATCTCGTGTACCCTCCGTAGATCCCGTGATTCTTATTGGGATAGAACTCTGAATCGAATGGTATGTTGTTTTTAATAAGTTCATCTACCATCATTACAGTATTTTCGAAATGCACATTATCATCTCCCGTGCCGTGCACTATGAGGTACTTTCCTTTTATATCTTTCACAAAATTGATAGGCGAGTTATTATCGTACCCGTCTGCATTGTCATTTGGCAAGCCCATATACCGCTCCGTATAGATATTATCATAGAACCTCCAGTTGGTTACTGGTGCTATGGCTATTGCCATTTTAAATACATCATTACCCTTGGCTAGGGCTAAACTACTCATATAGCCACCGTAACTCCATCCCCAAATCCCTATTCTGTTGGAATCTATATAGGATAACTTACCAAAGGACCTAGCTGCTGCTATTTGGTCTTCTGTTTCGTACTTACCCAGTTGCTTGTAGGTCATTTTCTTAAACTCCTCTCCCTTAGCTCCTGTACCTCTATTGTCTACAGACACTATGATGATATTATGCTTGTTAGCCAGCATCTGATGCCAGTAATAGTTACTATACCCAAAGCTATTTTTTACCGTTTGAGAACCTGGACCACCATATACGTGCATAAAAAGCGGATACTTGGTAGAATCATTGAACGAAGCTGGTTTTATCATATAGTAATTGAGCTCTGCTCCGTTTACCTCTAGCTTATCAAAACTGATATCTCCCATAGTAAAGGCATCATTTCTGCTTATGAACTCTGCATTATCCTCTACCACACGCACGGTCTCCCAAGCACTGTTTTTTATGGTATACGTATGTGGCTTAGTAGCCGATGTATACGAATGCAGAGCAAGTGAAAAATCTTGACTAAACTCAGCAGTATGCCATCCCGCTTCTGTACTTAGTTGCTTTTTGTTTTTACCTTGAAAATCGATACTATAAATATGTCTTTCTGTAGCATTAGCCTCTGTACTGATGTAGTAGATTAGTTCTTTTGCTTGATCTATTCCCAAAACTTCATCTACTTCCCACTTCCCTTTGGTTATCTGATAGATGCGTGGGCCTGCCACCTTATGAAAATAAAGGTGCTTGTAACCATCAGACTCACTGCTTACAATCATATGTTCACC
>JBDNFQ010000218.1:0-9895 GCA_041689715.1 Bacteroidia bacterium | reverse complement strand
ATTAATAATAAAATCAGAATTATTCACTCTTAGCTTAATGCCATTGTGATCTTGGCGTATGACAATATCTTTTTGGTGAGAACAAGATACCAAAACAAGTAGAATTAAAAGCAGATTGATAAATTGGTATTTCACTTTTCTTTGAATCGTATCTCTATGTTTTATTGATAGGAAGAAATCTATTATTGTTTTTGAAAAACTCGAATGTAGTCTACGTGCATCTTTTGAGGAAACTGAGTATTAGCATTTGGATTCCCTGGCCAGTTGCCACCTACAGCTACATTGAATATTAAAAAGAACTTTGCTCTAAATTCATCCATATGTGCTGGTGATATATCCGTTACATGAAAAGGTCTATCATCTAGTAACCAAGTAATACTATTCAAATCCCATAGGATAGAGAATACATGAAATTCTTCATTGAAATTGGTTTTAGAGGTAAGCGTATTGCCTCCGTATGTGGCGTATTCGCCAAAATTATCCCAGTGCAGGGTGCCGTATGTTTTTTTGTCAGAATTGCCATTAGCTGTGCCTCCCACAATTTCCATAATATCGATTTCACCACAAGCTGGCCAGCCAGAAGAAGAGTAATTGTCTCCGAGCATCCAGATAGCCGGCCATAGACCTTGGCCTTTTGGCAATGCCGCTCGTATATCTATTCTCCCATACTGAAAGCTTTGCTTACCAGAAGTGGTAAGGCGACTACTAGTATATTGTCTGCCGCTAAAATCTTGCTGCTTGGCTGTGATAGTAAGATAGCCACCACTAACAGTAGTGTTCTCTTTACGGTAAAACTGGAGTTCATTATTTCCCCAGCCTCCGCTGCCTGTACCTACTTCGTAGTTCCAGTCAGATTCATTTAGTTGATCACCACTAAATTCATCGCTCCAAACCAATGAATACCCATCGTAACTCGTAGAGGATGTATATCCTTTGGTTGGTATTCCTTCTGCATTAGTTTTAGCAGAAATAGTGATAGTGAGGGTGTCTTCACGCTGTATATAATCTGCAGCTGTAGCATGAGCTCTTGTAATAATCGTATATAAACCGCTGCTCGTATATTGATGTTGAGCTTTGCCATCGGCACTCTCTACTTCTTTTGTATTGTCTCCATCTTCAAAACGAATAGTAAAGTAATTTTCGTCATTGGCTGTAGCTTTTACATCCACTAATCCTTCTGTATTGTCAGATAGAGTAATCTCTAAACTAAGAGCAGAAGGCAGGAGTAAACTTGCAGGGGGCTCTTCATCTTTGCATCCACACAGGGTAAGAGAGAATAGTATAATGGCAAATAGTTTATTGTTCATATATATTTTCACCCAGAAAAGGGAGTCCATCCTAAGATAGTACTCCCTTTTTTTAGTGTGATAGACTGTTCTATTTTTGTGAGATATCGTCTACTAAAAAGGTACCAGCATCAATAATATCCCAACCCGGGAAAAAGGCTACCTTATCATAAATACCTGTAGCAGCTTCTCCAAAATCAATACTGATTTCTTCCCATTCGTTTGCTTTGGTTACCATTACATCTTTTTCAATGAATGTATTCTTATTTGAAAAGTTCTCAATTTTGATTCTAAATGCACCAGTTGCAGGGGCGAATACTTTTACTGAAATGGTATTTTTACCACTTGTAAAGTCAAGTTTGTCTTTAAGTGTAACTGCTATTCCAGCCCAAGTTTGGTCGCCGTGTACAGTTTGAACAACTTTACTACTCGTGTTTATTCCTCCACTATTAGGATTGTCAATAATTTCAATTGAGCTGCCACCAAAGGCTTCCCATTGGTCCATATCTAATGTTCCAGATTCAAAGTTAAAAGGAAGAGATAGCGAACTTGTATTCACAGGGCCACCTCCACCGCCTCCGCCGTCTACGGGGAAGTCTACTGGCACTAACCTTACGTACCACGCAGTAGTAGCATCTGCGGCATCTACGTATCTGATGGTAAGTTCGTTCTCATTTAATGTGATAATTTTGTATTCTCTTACACCAGTGTACATTCCTAAAAATGCTTTTCCAGAAATTGAAATAGTTGTGTCTTTATCTCCTTCTACAATAGTCCAATTTTCATTTAACTGGTCCGTAAACGGAGCAGTATAGTCATCAGAATTCTGGTAAGCTCCAGGAAATTGACCTTGAGACCCTGTTTTTACAAATACAGAACCATTCGTAATTTGATCAAATCCAAATCCTGATAATTTAAAAGTATACTTATCACTGTATAATCCTGAATTTGCTTTAATACCTGGATCGGCATTCCACCATTCTGGCCAAGTGCCCCCTACTGGGCCTACCCCTAAGTGAGCTTGGCGAGTGGAGTCAATAACCCAAGTTTTACTACCGCCACCGGCAATACCGCCAGTTAAGAAAGTGTACAATGGATTATTTAGTAAGCTTGCGTCATCCTCTGCAATGATGATGTCTTGAGATGAGCTAGCACTTCCTCCGCTATTAAATACTGTCAAAGTCACTGTATACGTTCCTTTATTTGGGTATTCAGCAGTGGCTTCTTTGGTAGCAGCATTCGTCCCGTTGTCAAAATCCCAGCTGTATGTGAATCCAGCATTAGTAGCTGTAAAGTCTACTATGTTAATGTTTGCAAAAGTAGGGGCATAGGTAAATGCTGCATCTGCTTCTGTTGGTGCTTCACCTAGTGTTGGGGTGTCATCCTCTTTGCAGCTCGATATTCCTAGAATAAGAGCTAGCGATAAAAATAATAATGTTGTTTTTTTCATTGTTGTTTGTTTTTTAGTATTAATAATTAGGATTTTGTGACCAGGTTCCTCCAGCTAAATCTATCTCTACTTGAGGTAGAGGAAATAGCTCGTGTCGTCCAGAGACAAATCCGATAATCTCTTTTGCGGCCTCTCCTGTGCGTACTAAATCAAAGAATCTATGTCCTTCTCCAGAAAGCTCATATTGTCTTTCTGCCCAAATATCCTTTGTTAGCTGTACCCCTCCGCTGTTTATTTCAGGCATATTTACCCTGTCTCTTACGAGCTTCAGGTACTCTCTTGCCTTTACGTCATTTGCGGGTATAGCTCTGTTGTGTGCTTCAGCAGCCATCAATAATACGTCAGCATAACGAATAACTCGGTAATTTACCGGACTAGTTAAGTCATTATCTGGTAAACCTATTTCACCTAGACGTTTTATATATTTGTTATTATAGTACCCAGTGTGTCCACCACCACCTATAGCATACTTGATGTTGGCAGAGTTTGGTTGTGCCGCTATAAATGCGTCTATGTCTAGAACACTTGCCTCTCTGCGTATATCGCCAGCTGCAAAGGAGTTGTATAGTTTTTCGGTAGGCAGGTTGTAGCTATTACCATCTCCATACTCTGGGCCATTGTATTGTCTTATTCCGTGAAAACCAGGAGCTGCGTTTCCTTCTAAACAGATGAGACATCCATATCCTCCGCCTTCGGCACCGCTATATTCTACATCAAATACAGTTTCAGAATTTCCTTCATTAGATACTGAAAATAAATCGGTATAGTCGTCTATTAGCCTGTATTGATTTTTGCTAATTACAATGTCTAATTCTGTAGCTGCTTCGCCAAATTTGTTCTGATATAAAAGTACCTTGCCTAGAAGCGATAAACATGCTCCTTTAGTAACTCTTCCTTTTTGTGTAGCAGTCCAGTCAAGTACTGCCCCCGCATTTCTTAGGTCTGTTTCTATTTGAGCATATACTTCTGCTTTTGGAGTTCTTATAAGTTGGGTTACCTCGTCTGCACCTAGTCTTCTGTCTACTACTAATGGTACATCGCCAAAATATTTAACTAACTCGAAGTAATAGTATGCTCTTAAAAACTGTGCCTGAGCTATAATCTTATCTTTTCCTTCGAAGTCTATTTTATTCTTGTTCTCAAGGAGATAATTTGCTCTAGTAATACCTGCATAATTCCATCTGAAAACACTGCGGAGCTCATTGTTTACTGCATCATGGCTCATGTTATCTAGCTCGTGAAGACCTTCGGTATCTGTAACACTCTCCCCACCGGCTATGGAGTTATCGCTTGCTATTTCCCCTATCCATACAGTGATAAAAGAAGATTGAAGTAAGTCGTATGCTCCAGTAAGAGCACGCTCATAGTCTACAGGTGTTTCAAAATAGTTTTCAGCATCCTGTGTAAATAGAGGATTTAGATCCAAAAACTTTTCGCAGCTAGCAAAAAGTGCTGCTAGCGTAAGACATATTGCTGTTAATTGTATGGTTGTCTTTTTCATTTTATTTAAAATTTAATAGCTAATCCAGTCATAAATGATCTCGCTTGCGGATAAAATCCATAGTCTATTCCTGCAGCTAGTGCACCACCAAAGGATCCTAAATCTGGATCATAGCCTTGATAGTTGGTAAGTGTAAGAAGGTTGTTAGCAGCTATGTATACTCGCGTGCTTTGTATTTTTAACTTGCTTAGCAATCCTTTGGGTAAGGTATATCCCACTTGTATATTTTTAAATCTAAGGAAAGAACCTTTCTCTACGTAGTAATCAGAGAAAATAGTATTTCTATTTAGATCTGTAGTTAGTCGTGGGTTCTCATTCGTACTCTCAGGGCCGGTCCATCTATTTATGTTGTAAGTAAGTTGGTTTGCGTAAGGCTGCTGTCTCTCGTAGTTTCTAATGATCTCTTGACCAATAGCACTATATAAATTTGCAGAGAAATCAAAGCCTTGATAGCTTACATTGAGATTATATCCAAAGGTAAAAGAAGGAATAGCCGAGCCTAACTCTTTCTGATCACTATCGTCATTGAAACTGATTTTCCCGTCTCCATCTTGATCTACAAATTTTAAGTCTCCTGGCTTAGCACCTTCTTGTATTACTAGCGAGTTGTCTATCTCAGCTTGAGTTTGGTACACGCCGTCTGTTTCATATCCTATGAAATATCCTATGGCATAACCTTCTTGGAAACGAGTAGCGATATTTCCTCCAACACCAAAACTAGCACCGGGTAAAAATTCGACACCGTCTGGAGTTCTTAGCACTTCATTTTTCAAGTACGTTGTATTTAAACTGGTACTCCAACGTAGTTTCTTAGTAAAGTCAGACGAGTAACGAAGTTCTAGTTCCACTCCTTTGTTACTTACATCTCCGGCGTTTATAATAGGAGGGAAGCTACCTGCACCTGCAGTACCTAATACACCAGACACGTCTGGCTGAAAAAGCAAGTCTCTTGTATTTTTGATAAAGTAGTTAGCAGTAAGGTCAAATCCCTTGCCAATTTTTAAATCTGTGCCTATGTTAAATTGGCGAGTGGTTTCCCATTTCAAATCGGGATTTCCAGCTCGGCCTATTGCAGCCCCAGAGGTTATTATATCGTCAAATACATATACGCCTTCACCGTCGAGTAATCCTCTGTATGCGAAATTAGGAATCTGGTCGTTACCACTTATTCCATAACTCATACGTAGTTTAAAGTACTTGATTCTGTCGAATGCATAAAAGTCTTCTTCGGAAAACATCCAGCTACCAGAAACGGTAGGGAATATTCCGTATCTATTGTTTGGCCCAAATTTAGAAGAGCCATCTCTACGAAGTATGAAGGATCCATTGTACTTAGTGCCATATCTGTACTCAGTACGAATGAATGTAGAAAGAAGTCTTTCTTGAAATTGAAATGAATTCGTATTATTTAAAAAGCCCCCTGGAGCTAAATTAGCAGAGATATCTGCGTACTCTATCGAGTTATTTGGGATATTAAACGCAGTACCTCCTAAGCCTTTTCCATTTCTGCTGAATACAGAAATACCTGCAGTTGTTTTTAGACGATGTATAAGTCTAAAAGTATATTCATGGTTCACATAACTTTCAAAATTGAGGTCACTATAGGTAGCTCTAGACTCGTATACACTTGCTCCCCTGTCTATCAAAGTGCCAGGTGCTATCTCTACTTGCGTAGGGTCTAAGTTGGCATTTAAAGCAGAGTTTTGAGCTTTACCTGGGCCGTACCATACTAGTGGTGAAAATACTTTCTGATCTACTAAAGCGAAGTTATAGTTGAATCTGTTGGTAAATGTCAGGTTCTTAGTAATGTCAAATGCTATCTCCTCCTTACCTACAAATTTGTCTACGTATGACGTGTTATAGGTGTTTTGCATTTGTGCAATGGGATTAATTATGTCACTTACTTCTTCTAAGTAAGAATAGGTGCCATTTGCTTCTTGTACTGGGTCTGTAGGAAATGCATTAATCGTATTATATAAAACAGAACCAATTCCATTTTCTGGTAGTGCATCTCTTTCCTCATTGGTATACAGGAATACACTGCTGAGACGCAATCTGCTGCTCATTTCCGTATTTAGGTTTACTCGAGCATTCATTCTAGTAAAGTTTGCCTTGTCTCCACCCACTATACCATCTTGGCTAAAGTAACTGCCGCCAATGCTATAGGTAGTTTTTTCGCTACCACCACTTATGGTTACATTATAATTCTGAATATTCGCATTCTGAAATACTGCATCTTGCCAGTCCGTTCCTTCTCCTAATCTCGTGTTACCAAAAGGAAGAGCATCGCCGCCATTGGCAAATGTTTCATTTTTTATTACTGCGTATTCTGTAGCGTTTAGTAAGCTTAGTTTTCTGGCAGCCTGCTGCACTCCAAAGTAGGTACTTAGCTCAATAGTAGGCTTACTATTAGCTCTGCCCTTTTTGGTTTCTATAAGTATTACACCATTAGCAGCACGTACACCGTATATACCAGCTGTGGCATCTTTTAGTACGTTTACGCTTTCTATATCATTTGGGTTTAGAGAATTTAGTCCTTCACTGTCGTACACTACTCCGTCTACGAGTATCAGCGGATCATTATCTCCAAAGGTAGAAAGTCCTCTTATTCGTATTGCAGCTCCACCACCTGGTGAGCCAGAGTTTGTATTAATAGTAACACCGGCTATCTGTCCTTGCAGGGCTTGGTCTACTCTTGGTATGTTAAGCTTTTGCAATTCCTCGCCACCTACATTAGAGCTAGCTCCGGTAAATTCTTTTTTGGTACTAGTACCATAACCTACTACCATCACCTCTCCTAGACCTTCGGTGTTGTCTTTAAGTAAAACGATAATGCTAGTCTGCCCCTTTAGAGCTATTGTATTGTCCTCGTAGCCAGAGTATGTGACTACTAATATAGCTGTATTTACATCAGCTACTGTCAGGGTGAATGCTCCATTTTCATCAGTTATTCGTCCGTTATTTGTTCCTTTTTCTACTACTGTTGCTCCTATTATGGGCTGTTTTAGCTTATCTGTCACTGCACCTTTTACGGTAGTTTGAGCAAAACCAGCGATGGCCAACAAGCAGATTAAAAAAAGACTTAGTGTGTGTCTAAACATAAATTTAATTTTTTAAGAATTGCGAATATATAAAACTTATAGTATAAATCACCATAAGGTAACTTTAGTGCGTCACTAAGGTGATGGATATTCTGTTTTATGTGCAAATGTAGATTTACTAAAGATTGCGTATAGATATGAGGAGCAAATAATTTAACATTCTACTATATTCGCACCTTCATTGGGGGATTAGCTCAGTTGGCTAGAGTGCTTGCATGGCATGCAAGAGGTCATCGGTTCGAATCCGATATTCTCCACAAAGTCACTACCTCAAGGTGGTGACTTTTTTATTTTAGAAGAGGTTAAGAATTTCTCCTATGTGAATTACGAGCCTATATTATCTATAGGTTAAGGCTCTTAAATAGAATATTCTTTTTCCTTACTATTGCATACTACATGCTAAATCAATACACCATACATAATGAGCACCTTACCGTTACTATAAATAGGATAGGAGCAGAGCTATGCTCGGTGGTGAATACTGATGGGACTGAGTTTATGTGGCAAGCAGAGCCAGTATGGCCGCGTCACGCTCCCAATCTATTTCCGATAGTGGGGAGTTTGTTAGATCACGAGTACATCTATGCAGAGAAAGCGTATCCGTTAGCTCATCACGGATTCGCTAGAAACTTATCCCTCGATATGCTGCACCAGAGTGAGCACTCTATATGTTTTGTGCTGCTCCATTCTGAGGAGACATTAAAAAGCTATCCGTTTATGTTTACTTTTTTGGTGACTTATACATTAGTAGAAAATAGACTCACGCAGACCTATAGGATAATAAACGATGATACTAAGCCTATGCTAGCCTCGGTGGGCGGGCATCCTGCTTTTAATGCAAGTCCTGTTTCAGATTTTTATATTGAGTTTAGTGATGATGAGTCGGTAATGAGCAATCAACTAAGTGGTCCGTATATCAACGAGCAACTAGTGAATGTAATAGACCAGAATAGAATTGAACTAAACGAATCTACTTTCGATAATGATGCTCTCATTTTTCAAGACTTGAAATCTACATACGTAAGTCTGAAGCATAAATATTCTTCTTATGAAGTGAAGATGAACATCAGCGAGTTCCCCTATTTGGGCATTTGGGCCAAGCCTGCTGCTCCCTTTGTATGCTTAGAGCCATGGCAAGGTTTAGCCGACTTTACCGCACACGATAAAAGGCTAGAAAACAAGAAAGGCATAGTAAGTATCCCCGTAGGAGAAGAGCTTAGAAAAAGCTTTGAGATGGAATTTGTAGGCTAGCCTACATTTTAATTTTATCGTAGTTGGTCACATTACTAGGATCTAACTTGCCCAATAATTCTATGGCTCTGTTTTTTAAGCCTGGATCAGCTTGCTTGAAAATATTGATTAATTCTTCTCGCTTAGCATTGAAATATATTTTGAATACCACAGAATTGGGTAATCTTTCCTGTATAGTTCGTATCTTTTCTAAAGCGGCATAGATTTCTTTTCTAGCAGCGTCATTGTCGTCTTTGAACTTATCCATACCTATCATATGGTATTGGTAGTTGGCAACTCTAAATGGCTTAAACCTATCGTCCAAGTATTGGTCTATGATGTAGTATCTATTCCTGTTTCCTGATCCATCACTAGGATTCCATCCTGGTGTATTTTGTGCTACATTTCTTATTTGCAGAGCTTTGTTAAAATAAGGACTTCCTCCATCTGGGTGAAAGGAGTCGAAATCTGTACCTATGATTAGATTGGCATAAAAAGCCAATAGGGTAGTGAGTGACATTATATCAGCACTCTCTTGGTAGTCTAAATTCTGAAACTGAGCATACGAAAAAGACCAATCTTGATCAAAATGATTGAACATAGGCGTATTATAGGTAGTGCCATATACAGGTCTACTGCTGGTTATATTCACATCAGCTTGAAACTTATCTATGTTGAAACTCGTGATATTGATAACAAAGTTGCAGTTGATTTTTTCTTGTGGTTGTACCTTATCGCTTATCCACTTACGTTGATTCATAAACTGCGTAATAGCATTTTGCAAATCCTCAAAAATCTCTTTATTAGAAGCTTGAATATTATCCGCGTTTACTTGCACATTGCATAGCAAGTCTTGTGCCTTTGTGCACACGGACATTGTAAGGAGAAAAGTTATAAAAGCATATTTCATATATATTGTTCTAGCATAGTAGCTATATCCTTGGCTACCTCTATTTTAGGTTTAGTGTCAAAAGTATGGCTTTTGCCTCCTTTTTCTAATATGGTTATTTTATTAGTGTCTGTGCCAAAGCCGGAACCTGAATCTTTCATCGAGTTTAGAACGATGAAGTCTAGGTTTTTCTTCTTTAGCTTTGTCAATGCATTATCATATTCGTTTTCAGTTTCTAAAGCAAAACCTACGAGCACTTGCATGGGTTGCTTTATAGCTCCTAGGCTTTTTAATACATCTTTTGTTTTTATTAGCTCTAGAGTAAAGTATTCTGTCTTTTTCTTAATTTTTTGGGGAGCCATATTTGCGGGCTTGTAGTCTGCTACTGCAGCAGATAGTATAGCCACATGGCAAGATGGGAATATAGCGTTGCAAGCT
>JBDNFQ010000217.1:0-2661 GCA_041689715.1 Bacteroidia bacterium | reverse complement strand
TGAAATATTCTGATCAAGAAAAGGCCTATGCAGATATGGAGAAGATAGCTACTCTAGAAGCTATAAACCCTGGCCAGCTGGTACAGCGTGCTCGTATAAAATACTTGATGAAAGATACACTAGGAAGCATTACTGATTTGGATGCAGGTATAGCTATGCTCCCTACTTTTATGGATGCTTACTATCTTAGAGGAAAATACTATTACGAGTACGGACAGTACAATAAGGCCATTCAAGATTTGAATATTTACATCTTATCCAAGGACAATGATGCAGAAGCCTTTGTGATACGTGGCGAATGCTACGCACGTCAAGCGGAGTATAGTCTAGGGATTAATGATTATTCTTCTGCAATAGCTCTAGAAAGCGATAACCCGACTTACTTTTTCGATAGAGGTTTTTTCTATTTGCAAATGGAAGAGTATGCAGACGCTAGAGTAGATTTTAGAAAGGCCATATTCTATAGCCACCAAGATATAAAATTGGCGTATTTTAATTTAGGAATTGCAGAGTTTAAATTAAAGAACACAGAAGAAGCCTGCAATAACTGGAGAAAATCGGAAGATGTAGGTCTGGAATACTTGTTAAAGTATTGTAATTAGCTTTTCATTTCGAAAATACCAAACTTGCTAACTCCCCACTTGGCTAGTCTATATTGAATAGAGACTAGTACTACCCCAAGTCCGTATATGGAGCTGCGTTTTAGGTTTATAGAGCTGGCATCATCAAAGTATTTGGTAGGGCAGGTTACTTCACCTATTTCGAACCCAGCAAAAAATACTTGAGCCGTCATCTGATTATCAAAAATGAAATCATCAGAATTTTTCTCGATGTCTATTTTGTCAAATATCCTAGTATCAAAGGCTCTGTAGCCGGTATGATATTCGCTCAGCTTTTGATTGATCAGTATGTTTTGGAATAAGGTTAGTATTCTATTGGCAATGTACTTATACCAAGGCATTCCACCCTTTAGTGCTCCTTTACCCAATATACGACTAGCATATACAGCAGGGAATACACCGTTAGCTATGATGCTGCACATACTTTTTACTAGTAATGGAGTGTATTGGTAATCGGGATGTACCATGATTACTATGTCTGCACCTATAGCTATCGCTTTATTGTAGCAGCTTTTTTGATTTCCTCCATAGCCTCTATTATTATCGTGTATTATAACGTGATTCACACAAATACGTTTAGCCAAATCAGCAGTATCATCCTTACTCGCATCATCTACCAGAATAGTTTCATCCACTATATCAAATGGAAGCTCTTTGTATGTCTTCTCAAGTGTTTTGGCAGCGTTATACGCCGGGAAAACAACAACTACTTTTTTCCCATCTATCATAAGTGCATTAGGTAGAATGTTACTGCACCTGAGAAGTAACCTATTACAGCTAACCAGCTTATTTTTTTAAGATACCATATAAAGTCTATTTTCTCTAATCCCATTGCTGCTACACCCGCAGCAGAACCTATAATAAGGGCACTTCCTCCTGTACCTGCACAGTAGGCTAGTAGTTCCCAAAAGTGACCATTAGCAGCGAAATGGTTGCCAGCTATGGGTGATACATCATACATGCCTTGTGCTGCTGCTACTAAAGGTACATTATCTACTATAGAAGAGAGTAGTCCTATCACTATATTAATAGAGAATATATCTCCATCAAATGTATTATCTAATGCTAGAGCCGCTGTACGTAGATGACCAAATTCTTGTAATGCTGCTACTGCCATAAGTATTCCTAAAAAAAACAGAACACTAGCTACATCTATTTTTTGTAAAACTCCAATGACAGAAAGTGGTTGTTTCTCAGATTTGCTTTTGCCCTTATGCATTAGCTCTGTTATGGTCCATATAATACCTAAACTTAGCATCATTCCCATAAATGGTGGAAGGTGTGTTATCGTTTTAAAGAATGGAACAAAAATTAGTCCACCAAGTCCAAGGATAAAAACCGCTACTCTCTCACCAGAAGTGGTAGGATTTAGATAATGATCTGCGTCTTCTTTTTCTTTTGCTGGTCGTTCTACTTCCCCTTTAAAAGTGAAGCTAAGTATGGTTAATGGTACTAAAAGTGCCACCATACTTGGTATTATTAAATCTACTATGATGTTTGGCACACTAGGTAATTGCCCTTTTATCCAAAGCATAGTGGTAGTGACGTCACCTATAGGTGACCACGCACCACCGGCGTTTGCAGCTATTACTACCATTCCTACAAACATCCATCGTGTTTTTTGGTCTTTTATTAGCTTACGAAGTAGAGACACCATTACTATGGTTGTAGTAAGATTGTCTAATACTGAAGAGAAGAAGAATGTGAGAATGCATATAATCCAAAGTAGTTTGGTGATGTTCGTAGTCTTTATTCTATCGGTGATTACCGCAAAGCCTTCGTGAGCATCTACTAGCTCTACTATAGTCATAGCTCCCATAAGGAAGAAGAGGATATTGGCAATGTCGAACATATGGTGGTATAAACCGCCCTCGCCATTTGCACCGTGCTCTATTACGTGCACTATTTCATGTCCCCCGCTGCCAAGAGAAAACACATAAATAGCCCAGCATACCATACCGGTAACTAGAGCACTTGCTGCCTTGTCTATCTTAAGCGGATGTTCTAGAGCTATAGCCGCATAGCCCAATACAAAAACTAC
>JBDNFQ010000216.1:0-5693 GCA_041689715.1 Bacteroidia bacterium | reverse complement strand
GATTTTTTAACCCAAAAACTTAAAAAGTATGCAAAATTGAGATAAAGCATAGTGCATGTAAAGTAGACAGGAATCACGCGTATGCCTGCCCAGAGAGAAGTATCTGGACCTTGGTTTCCAAAGATTAAAGTCAATGCCACCAAAAGTAAAGTGGAGATACTGCTCAATAGAATGATTACGAGTTCTTTTGACCATACTATTTCCCATTTGGTAAGACCGTCTATTATGTTTTGTCTCAAGGTTCGTTGGCTAAATTCAGTAGTAACTAATGAAATAATAACAATACCTAGAAATAGCTGAAACCAAGTAAATAGATAAGCCATGTTGTGCCATACAGCAGGGAAATTAAAAAAATTGATAGCCATTCCTCCAGGCATAGCCTCTCCATTAGAACTGCCTCCTAGAGATATAGAATCTATAAGATATGCCACGGGTATGATAAGTAAGATGTAGAGACCTAGTATTATCCATACTTGGCGGCTATAGATGATTTTGTGTAATTCTATTTTGAGTAATCGTATCATAACTATTTGGTAAGTTCTAAGAATTGCATTTCTAAATTTTTCTGTCTTTTTTCTAAATGACTAAGGATTATCCCTTGTGCAAAAAGCTCCTTGTTTAGAGTGCCCGCGGACACATCAGACGAGAAGACAGCTACAAGTTTATTCAAGTCTGGCTTTATATTGGTTACATCACTTCTTTGTTCCAATATGCTTTTAAGCTTTTCGGAGTCCTCTGCCTGCAGTACTATTATGTTATCCTCACCTAGGAGTTCGTCTACCTTGCCATTCACAAGGAGATTTCCATTTTTAATTATCGCCACATCGGTACATACTTTTTGTACCTCGTCTAGCATATGGCTAGCGATTATGATGGTGATGCCTTGGCTTGATATCGTGTGTATTAGTTCTCGTATTTCAAATATACCTTGAGGATCTAGGCCGTTGGTAGGTTCGTCGAGTATTAATATATCTGGCTTGCCAAGTAGAGCAGAGGCAATGGCAAGCCGTTGCTTCATACCTAGGGAAAATGTCTTGTATTTACTCTTTTTACGATCGAGCAGAGATACGAATTGTAATACGCGGTCTATATCGGAATATGGAACTTGTTTTATATCTGCTGCTATTTTTAGATTACGCTCTGCGGTAAGGTGGCTATAGAAATTTGGCGATTCTAGTAGTGAGCCAATCTTTTTACGGTTTATATCAGAACCCCAAGTGAATGCACCTGAAGTTTGAGGAATCACATTTAGCAATATGCTAAGAGTTGTGGTTTTTCCACTGCCATTTGGCCCGAGTAGACCAAATACTGTACCTCTGGGTACTTCTAAATTTAGCCCATTGAGCACTGTGTTGCCACCGTAGGTTTTGGTTAAGTTTTGTATGCTGAGTATACTAGTCATATCATCAAGTATATATGTTAGCAGCCGAAGGTAATGAAAAAAAGGAAGGTTACTTATTGAAAGTCTGTAGGCTTTTGGTGACCATAGCTGTAATATTTATATCTAATTTCGCAACTTGAAAAAACCGGATATTTTTCTAGTTGGTTTGGCAGGAGGTAGTGCCAGTGGTAAGACCACCTTTATCAGAAAGCTAAGTGAGGAGTTTGGGTCCGATATGGTATGCGTGATAACGCAAGACAACTACTACAAAGGTCTCTCTGAGCAGTTGAGAGATGAAAATGGTATGGTAAATTTTGACCATCCTACAGGCATAGACTTTAGCAGAATAAAAAAAGATATACGAAAACTGCTCAAAGGTGAAACCGTAAAAATAGTAGAATACACATTTAATAATCCGAAGATATTTCCAAAGGAGATAGTATACAACCCTGCACCTATAGTGCTTATAGAAGGACTATTTGTGTATGCAGATAAAGCATTGAATAAGATGTACGACTATCGTCTATATATAGACGCAGATGATGATGTAACGCTAGACCGGAGACTAAAACGGGATACCAAGGAAAGAGGCATGACCCATGAAGAGGTTATGTATCAGTGGGAAAAACACGTACAGCCTGCATATGCTGAGTTTCTGAAGCCGCATAAATCGTCAGCAGATTACATTATCAAAAACAACAAAGATTTCGATGCGTGTTTAGCGAATGTTATTACCAAGTTCAAAGAGGTGATAGCAGAGCAAGAGGGTAAATGAAACAGTGCAAACTATTATTGCTAAGTTGACCTAATAAATTTACTTTTGCGGCCTTTGAAATTTTTGCAAACAGCAAACAGAAAATAATAACAAATGAATAATAAAGGCTTCGTCCAAATAATTACAGTTTTACTGCTTCTAGCAAGTGCTTATCAACTGTCTTTCACTTTCGTAACTAACTCAGTAGAGAAAAAAGCTAAAGTAATAGCAGAAGATCTGTATCCTGGCGATCAGGTTGCCATCGACTCTTTTAAGAGCGTTTACTTAGACTCACTTTCTCAAGAGGAGGTGTATCCACTTCTTGGTTTCACCTATCAACAGTGTAAAGAAAACGAGCTTAATCTAGGTCTTGACTTACAAGGGGGTATGAACGTGACTCTTGAAATAGAAACTTCTACAGTAATAGAGGCTATGGCAGGCAAAACTACTGATCAGCAGTTTATCCAAGCTTTATCCAAATCTAAAAAGGAGTATTTAGGTCAACAAAACTTCGTTGATCTGTTAGCCAAAAACTACAATGAAATAGCTCCAGAAGGTAAAATAGCGGGTGTTTTTTATGGTAAAGGCATAGAAGCTGAGCTGCCAAACGGATATAGCTCTTCTAACACAGAGGTATTTGATTATCTAAAGAGAGAGAGCGAAAGTGCTATCAGTAGAGCGTTCGAGATTATCAGTACTCGTATTGATAAGTTTGGTGTTTCTCAGCCTAACGTACAACGACTAGATAATGGCAGAATTCTAGTAGAACTTCCTGGTGTGGATGATCCACAGCGAGTAAGAGACTTAGTAGAGAGATCTGCAAAGCTTCAGTTTTGGAATGTGTTTCCTAACTTTAAGGGTTTTGAATACTTAGAAAAAGTAAATAAAATAGTATATGGTCAGTCTAAGCTAAGTGAGCCTGATGATACAACTACTCTTAGCACTCCTGCTAAGGATGCAGAGGAAGTTGGTAAAGATGGTTCGCTAAACGGTGGTTTAGATGGTAACCTAGCCAGTAAAGATTCGGCTGGAGTAGATACAGCTAAAAAATCTAAAGCACAGATAGAAGCAGAAAATCCTATCATTTCTAAAATTATACCCAATTTGGCTAATGAAGGTCAAAACTGGTCTAGCTCAGCAGAGATAGGTTATGTAGATGATAACAACGTAGCATTATTTACTAAATACTTTAATAGAGAAGATGTAATAAATGCTCTTCCATCCAACGTACATTTCAAATTTGGTTTCAAACCTTTAAAAATAGATGGTAAAGATTTCAGAGCTTTATACGCTTGTAAGAGTGATAGATCTGGAGAGCCTGCACTATCTGGTGACGTGATTACAGATGCTAGACCAAGTCGTCAAGATAACTTAAATCTAGCAGTAAGTATGCAAATGAACCAGGAAGGTACATCTGCATGGAAAAGAATAACAGCCGCCGCTTCTACAGCTAATCCTAAGGAGTGTGTTGCAGTAGTATTAGATGGTCAAGTATTTAGTGCTCCTACGGTACAGAGTGAGATACCAAATGGTAGCTCAGTAATCACAGGAGGATTTGACCAAGCAGAAGCAACAGATTTAAGTAACATACTAAAAGCCGGTAAGCTGCCAGCTCCAGCTCGTATAGCGGGAGAAAGCACAGTAGGACCTACATTGGGTGCTAAGGCAATTAGTGCAGGACTTATCTCTTTAGTAGTTGGTTTCTTATTAGTAATTATCTTTATGGCAGTATACTATGGTAAGGCTGGCTTCTATGCAGATATCGCTTTGCTTGTCAACCTTATATTTATTATAGGTGTACTAGCTGGTATGCACGCAGCACTTACACTTCCAGGTATGGCTGGTTTAGTATTGACTATAGGTATGGCGGTAGATTCCAACGTACTTATTTTTGAGAGAATACGGGAAGAATTACAAGGAGGTAAGTCGTTTAAGGCAGCTATTAAAGATGGTTACTCAAGTGCTTACTCTTCTATTATAGATGCGAATATTACCACAGGGATAGCAGCAGTTATACTATGGGCTCTAGGTAAAGGACCCGTTATGGGTTTTGCCGTGATACTTTTCATTGGTATACTTTCTTCTTTATTCACTTCTATTTTCTTAACTCGTTTATTAATAGATAGAGACATAGCTAAAGGGAAAGAAACTTCTCTATATACTAGCATATCTACTAAAATAGGACATAGACTAAATAATGTAAACCTTGACTTCATAGGCAAGAGAAAGATATTTTATATTATCTCTTCTATTGTAATAGTAGCAGGTATAGTCTCTATAGCTACCAAAGGACTTTCTACAGGTGTAGATTTCAAAGGGGGTTGGAGTTATGTGATGCAGATAGACAATGCCAATGCTACAGATATTAAAGCTGAGATGGGTAAAGTGTTGAACAATGCAAACAACGAGGTGAAAACATACGGTAATGCAAATCAGTATAAAATCACTACTTCATATCTTATAGATAGTAAAGACTCGAGCGTAAGCAATAAAGTAGAAGGAGATATGATCTCTTCTCTTGCTAAATATGGTGTATCTGTAGATGATATACTATCTAGTAGTAAGGTCGGTCCTACTATAGCAAAAGATACTAGTGTACGATCTGCGTGGGCTATTGCTTTAGCTATTATAGGCATGTTCTTATATATCCTTGTTCGTTTTCGTAACGTAGGGTTTAGTTTAGGAGCTACCGTAGCTATTTTTCACGATGTATTGATAGTATTCTCACTATACTCTATCCTTTGGGGTATTGTGCCATTTGAGCTTTCTATAGATCAAGCATTCATAGCGGCTATACTTACTGTGGTAGGTTACTCTATCAATGATACGGTGGTAGTATTTGACCGTGTGCGTGAGTTCCTAGGCTTCAACAAGCATGAGAAAGACTTAAGCTCAATAATCAATAAAGCGATCAATACTACATTGAGTAGAACGTTGATCACTTCATTAACTACCTTATTGGTAATCTTGATACTCTTCATCTTCGGTGGTGAAGGACTAAAAGGATTCACCTTTGCTCTACTAGTAGGTGTGGCAGTAGGTACATACTCTTCTGTATGTATAGCGACTCCTATCGTAGTAGATTATATGAAAAAATTCGGGAAGTAATTCTCGCTGATAATATTTACTAAAGGCCTCTGCTGATTTTCAGCAGAGGCCTTTTTTTTATGGTATTAGTGCGTTGTTTTATCTTTACTTTGTATGACATTGTAATTTTATGACAATCTGTTTCATCCTATTTTTTACACTAACTATATGCTGCCACTTAAGCTCTAATGCTCAAGATATGCATGAGATTTCACTTACAGCAGAAAAGTTAGATATGCTCAAAGGAGGCTTCTATATAGATACTGTAGAAGATCATAGAACGAATAAAGAGGATATTGGATTTGTGAAAAAAGGCTTTTTTAATAAGCCGGTGAGAGCGAAATTGAGTGGAGGACTTCTCTTTATGCTAGAAAACTATTTCAACTATAGCTTACCAAGAAGAGGCGATAAAAGACCAATTGTGGTAAGGGTTATGGAATTTGAAATATCAGAAATTACAGAATTTTCTTC
>JBDNFQ010000215.1:0-6904 GCA_041689715.1 Bacteroidia bacterium | reverse complement strand
TTTTATGAAAATCTGCATCTCAAAAGAATAGTCGAACGCAGGTTATTAGTCCATAGTACTAGATGAGAATACAGCCTCTTGGTACACATTATAGCAATCTAATACTACTGGCAACATTTCTTCTTGTTGGTCAGCAAAACTCTTCTCATTGATAATGAGGTATTCTGCTTTAGTAAAATGACCCATCAATGTATCTGTAGTGCAGCCACAATATTCCACAGATTGAGAGGGAAAACGAATAGCCTTACTCGCTAAATCATCTAAACAGTTGCTTACCAAAGTTTCTCTATCTCCTTCTTCCCAAGCTACTTGATTAGAAAAATAGTTGTACGCTATTTTAGATACTATCAGAATCGCTACCAAAATAATTACACCTAGTGCTATATTTTTCTGCCACTTATTTATCATTGCTTATTAGATTGATGCAATATTATTCATTCTGCACAAAAAAGAGTTTCTTTGGGAGGTAAATACTCATCCAATATGCAAGTACAAGCAGACAATCCTGACCACTATGTTACTCAGATACCTGAAGAAAGACAAGCTATCTTCAATGAACTACGTACCATTATAAAAACCAATATGCCTCCTGAGCTACAAGAATGTATCAGCTATGGAATGATAGGCTATGTAGTCCCAAAATCCGTTTATCCTGCAGGCTATCATTGCAGCCCAGAACTTCCGCTGCCCTTTGCTAACTTAGCTTCGCAAAAGCATAACATCTCCTTTTATCACATGGGGCTTTATGCTAATGAGGACTTGATGCTTTGGTTTAAAGAAGAATATGTAAAACGCTGCAAATACAAACTAGACATGGGCAAAAGCTGTGTTCGTTTTAAGCGAATGGACGACATCCCAGTAGAGCTTATAGGTGAGTTAATGGGTAAAATGTCTACTCAAGAGTGGATAGCTACCTATGAAAGATTATATAAGAAGTAAGCTATTTATAGCTTAGGTTATTCCCTTAAACGAAGGAAAGGTAAAGGGTAAAAAGTATGCTTTTAGTATGCTCTCAGGCTAGTCCTTCTAAAAACTCAACCAGTCTATCTACTGCCAAGCCTCTATGACTTATGACTGATTTTTCTTCCATTGTCATTTCTGCAAAGGTCCGATTATACCCCTCAGGTTGAAAAATAGGATCGTACCCAAAACCTTTCTTGCCACTTCTGTCTTTCGTTATTTTACCTTTACAAATTCCCTCAAAAACATACTCTTTCCCTTCCCATATCAGAGCTATCACCGTTCTGAAACTAGCTTGTCTACGGGCTTTCCCATCTAAGTTTTGTAGTAGCAGACTCATATTGTCGTCGCTATTCTTTTGCGGACCAGCATATCTTGCAGAGTACACTCCTGGATTTCCATTCAGTACTTCCACCTCTAGTCCTGTATCATCTGCAAAGCAGTTCTCTCCTGTCTTTTCATATACTTGTCTTACCTTTTGTAGAGCATTCGCATTTAGCGTATTCCCCGTTTCTAGTAGTTCATCTGGGAATGTTTTCTCCTCTAATCCTACTATCTCATACGCAGGTAGTTTGGCTTTTATCTCAGCTATCTTATTGGGATTTTGCGAAGCGAAAATGATTTTCATGGACGGCAAATATATGTTTTGTAAGAAGACACCTTTCTCTTCATAAATGTAAACGCCATAGACGCGTGTACCAACAAAAATTAACCATCTTTGCCTCACTATAGAACCACAAACTAATATATCATCTCAACCTCTGGCAGAGCGAGTACGTCCTACATCTTTGGACGAGCTAGTAGGCCAGCAACATATTATAGGACCTAACAAACCGTTGCGGAGGGCATTAGAATCTGGGGGTATGTATTCGTGTATTTTTTGGGGACCGCCAGGAGTAGGCAAAACTACAATTGCTCAGATCGTATCTCACATACTCAAAAAACCCTTCTTTCAGCTGAGTGCTATCAATGCAGGGGTAAAAGACATACGTGAAACCATAGAGAAGGCCAAGAAAACGAAGTTTATGGGCAGTGGTGGCAGTGCCATACTTTTCATAGACGAGATACATCGGTTTAACAAAAGCCAACAAGATGCTCTACTTGGTGCTGTGGAGCAAGGAATAATAACACTAATAGGTGCCACCACCGAGAACCCAAGTTTTGAGGTAAACGCAGCTCTACTCTCTCGCTGTGAAGTATTCGTACTAAAACCCCTCGAGATACAAGACCTAAAAGACCTTGTAAGCCAGGCATGCAAGCGTGATGCAATATTAAGTACTAAAAAAATAACTGTAAAAGAGTGGGATGCTCTTATACGAATAAGTGGTGGAGACGGCAGAAAACTGCTCAATGCTCTGGAGATTATTGTCAATTTCGAAGGAGGTAAAAGCATTACCATAACGAACCAATTGGTAGAAGAAGCTGTACAAAAAAAGCTTGCCATGTTCGATAAAGGAGGTGAGCAGCATTATGACATAGCTTCCGCTCTTATAAAATCTATACGTGGTAGCGACCCCAATGCGGCGGTATACTACCTAGCCAGGCTCATAGAAGGTGGCGAAGACCCTAAGTTTATAGCTCGTAGACTTATAATATCGGCCAGTGAAGATATAGGCATGGCAAATCCTAACGCACTCTTACTAGCTAACACAGGATTTGAATCTGTAAATAACGTGGGGTATCCAGAGTGTAGAATTATACTATCGCAGATAGCCATATATCTAGCCACGAGCCCTAAGAGTAACGCAAGCTACTTGGCCATAGGAAAGGCTCAAGCTTTAATTCGAGAGACAGGTGACCTCCCTATACCTTTGAGTCTTAGAAATGCCCCAACTAAACTGATGAAAGATTTAGACTATGGCAAGGACTATAAATACTCGCATGATTTCCCCAATAATTTTGCGTTTCAAGAATTTCTGCCACAAGAAGTTTCTAATCAACAATTGTATAACCCGGGACAAAATGCTGCAGAGGAAAAGGTGCGGGAAGAAATGAAAGCTCTGTGGAAAGAGAAATATGGATATTAGCTTACTCCAGTTCCTTTAGCTCTAAAAGGTCTATCTTTTGTTCACTAGCTTCGAGCACCTTTATTTCGTAGTTATCTATTATAAATACTTCACCTGATAAAGGGATATCTGCTAGATTAGCAACAACAAAACCTCCAATAGTTTCATAATCTCCTTCTGGGATTTTGAGTCCATATTTCTCATTCAGAAAATCAACTTCTAGTTTTGCATTGATGGTATATACACCATCTACTACTAGCACATCTTGGTCTTCCGTTACTTCATCGTGCTCATCTTCTATCTCCCCAAAAATCTCTTCCATGATGTCTTCTACAGTAATAATACCTGCAGTACCACCATATTCGTCTACCACTAGAGCTATGCTTTTCTGTGTTTTGCTAAACTGATTAAGCATGTCATTGGCAGATTTAGACTCATTGGTTATGAGAATTGGTATTAATATCGACTTAATACTATTGGGCTTTTTGTGCAGCTCTAAGTGATGCACATAGCCTATTATATTGTCTACATTATCTTGGTATACTAGCAGCTTGGAATGATGAGATTCAATGAACAATTGTTCCAGCTCTTTTACCGTACTCTCTACATCTATAGCAGTAATCTCTGTACGTGGCACTAGGCAATCTCTTACTTTTACATTACCAAAATCTAAAGCATTTTTTAATATATCCGTATCTACTTCTTGCTCTTCACCCTCACCATTACTCTGAGAAGATTGAGATATAAAGTGATCTAAGTCTACCTTGCCAAAAGCAGGAGTCTCTTCCGAAAAATTGCCATCCATAAAACGATTCAGAATCAAGTTACTGAGCCAAATTACAAATTGGACAACCGGCCATAGCAGCACATAAAACAACTGAAATGGATAAATGAGAATACTTAAAATACCACTCGGATTTAACCTAAAGAGTGCTTTGGGTAAGAACTCCGCAGTAAATAGAACTATACCAGTAGATAGAATAGTGGCAATAATTAACGCTGGAAATTCCCCTAGAAAATCAAACTTGGGCCGCCAAATCTCTTCCATTGTAATAGCGTATACTACAAGGCATATATTGTTTCCCACCAAAATGGTACTTATAAATTTTGAAGGAGTTTTGAGATAACTTGAGCACATCTTAGCCCAATGTTTTCCTTGATTACTCTTTAACTCTATCCTGAGTTTATTAGCAGAAATAAAGGCTATTTCTAGTCCAGAGAAAAATGCTGAAAGAAGTAGCATTAAAATAACAAGGACAACAGGTGACATCTTAGGATGCAAAAATACATTATAACTTATGGATACTCCTCTATAAAATATATTTATACATATTTGAATGAAGTAATGACTACACCAAATCTTAAATACAGCTTATCTAAGCAATATATATACATCCTATTTGCCTTATGTGCTATTCCTAGAATAGGCTTATGGATGGTAAATACGGAGGGAAATGACGACCATATCACCCCTATACAACAGTGGCAAGAAACAGGAGCATATCCTGAAGCCAGAGATTGCTGGGAATGTTTTCAGCCACCATTATTCTATAGTATTGTAAAACCTTGGTGTGACCTTCTAAGCATCACTTCTACCAAAGGAATTTTCGATATTATTCAAAATATAAACCTAATAATCAGTCTCTTAGTACTTTGGCTCATCATATGGTATATCAATGCACTCCAACTTACCCAATTACTCAGCACCGCACTCATTCTATTTTGGGGATTAAATCCCGAGCTAGTGAGCATAGGAGCCCTAGCTTCAAATGATATACTAACCATATTGCTCGGGATGGCATTTAGCATTTTGGCACTTCGGTATATCCCAAAATCAAATTTAAAGCGAGAGTTAATTCTCGTTACACTTCTCATTCTACTAGGCCTTACCAAAGGGAATGGATTAGTTTTCATTGGCCTATATCCTATTCTCATCGGCCTTTACATTCTATTCACTAGAACATTGTTTTGGAAACAAATCATGAGCCAGTTCTTAGTCTGGAGTTTTGCAGTTCTAACCATTGCTTGGGCAGGAAATTACCTAGATAAGTATAAGAAATACGACAATCCCTTTATCACCAATGTAGACCCGCCTTATGAGAAAGCTACTTGGGACACCCCAGGTGATATGGAATTTAGGAAAGGAGTAAACACCTACAAGGAAGCCTTTTTCAGCTTCCCGCTAGGCAGCCTTCTAGCCGAACCTTACAATGAAAACGGCTTAGAAAACTATCCAGAACACAGGCAAGATCTGTGGACACAGTTCTTAGGCCAATTTAGCAATTACCTATTCGAGAGATATCCTGAAACGTGGGTTAGTTATAATAATGACATGTACAACTTTGCTCGGGTCAATTTTATACTCCATATCGTTCTACTTCTAGGCGTACTCTCCGGTCTTATTCTTACTTTAGCAAAACGAACCAAAGTAGATTTTCAGCTTATTGCTCACATGCTTATCTCTACTATTTTCCTTGTATTTGTTATAAAATACAGTGCCCAATACAGAGATTTTAGTTTTATGAAAGTAGTATTCATATACCCTGCATTCATTTCGCTTATATACCTTTCGGCTAAAGGTATAGCCCAATGGAAGTACGTCAAGCTTTTCGCTTATCTTTTGATAGCATGTGCTATCTTGTACCAAGTGAACTATATCTACCTACTGAAGGCCCTCACCGCTTGATATTTTTTAATATCTTCGTTGGATAATATTTAATTTTAATGAGCGACAAAGAAGATTTTCAAAAAGAAATTTCAGAAGGGTATACATTCAAAGGAGATTATATATTACTAGGGGGTGCCATGATGAATGGGGAGTCTGTAGTCGACGCTCAAATAAAAGCTCCACTTAAAACGTTCAATAGACACGGATTAATAGCTGGAGCTACAGGTACGGGCAAGACTAAAACGTTGCAAAACATAGCAGAGCGTCTTTCTGAAAAAGGAGTACCTGTACTTCTAATGGATATAAAAGGTGATCTGTCTGGGCTTACACAAGCCAGTGATGGCCATCCTAAAATAGACGAACGACACAAAAAAATAGGTAGTCCTTGGAAAGGACAAGCATACCCTTGCGAAATGCTGACCATCTCAGAACAAGACGGCACTAGGATGCGTGCTACTATTTCGGAATTTGGCCCTGTTCTCCTTTCAAAAATACTCGAACTTAACGATGTGCAGAGCGGAATAGTCTCCATAATATTCAAATATTGTGATGACAAGGGGCTTCCATTGCTAGACATCAAAGACTTTAGAAAAGTACTACAATATATAGGAAAAGACGGCAAAGATGAGATAGAAGAGCACTACGGAAGAGTAAGCCCTAGCTCTATAGGTTCTATCATGCGTGCACTTATTACTATAGAAGAGCAAGGAGCAGATGTCTTTTTCGGAGAAACCAGTTTTGATGTAGATGACCTGACACGAGTAGATGAAAGAGGAATGGGATATATTAATATCCTGAGATTGGACGATATACAGAGTAAGCCCAAGCTATTCTCTACGTTTATGCTGTGCCTACTTGCAGAGATATACGCTACATTCCCAGAACAGGGAGATACTGGTAGACCAGAACTTGTAATTTTTATAGACGAGGCTCACCTTATTTTTGAAGAAGCAAGTAAAGCACTACAGGACCAAATAAAAACTATCGTGAAATTAATCCGTAGTAAGGGAGTCGGTATATTCTTCGTTACTCAAAACCCATCTGATGTGCCAGAAGATGTCCTATCACAACTGGGAATGAAAGTGCAACACGCACTTAGAGCCTTTACTGCAAAAGATAGAAAATCAATAAAACTAACTGCGGAAAACTACCCACTTACAGACTACTATGATGTAGACGAGCTACTAACTAAACTAGGAATAGGAGAAGCTATGGTGACCGTACTGAATGAGAAAGGCATCCCTACTCCACTTGCACACACATTGCTTAC
>JBDNFQ010000214.1:0-3641 GCA_041689715.1 Bacteroidia bacterium | reverse complement strand
TACTTTGTACAAGTGAAGAACGGAGATTTCTATGCGACTAAGAGAATTACAGTATCTAAGTAATTAGATAAGTAACAAGCATATAAAAGCCCGCTTACCTTTTGGTAAGCGGGCTTTTTATTTGTATAAATTTTTGAGATTAATCTACCTCTTCGTAGTCAGTAAAATTGCCGCTTTCTCTTTGTTGTGCAGGGCGTCTTTTTTCTGTTTTAAGAATTTTATCTATAAGTGAGCCTGCAAAGGATACAATAAGCCCAAAGAGCAATGCCCACCAAAATGAAGCAATCTCTACGTGATCTATGAAGAAATCCATCAACATGACCATAAGAGCAGTAATAACAAAGCTAAATAGCCCAAAAGTAACTAGTGTTACTGGAAACGTGAGTACCGCTAGAATAGGTCTAATAAGGGAGTTTACCAGAGCCAAAACAATAGCTGCTATAAGTGCGTATTTGTAACCTCCGGAGATTGTAACTCCTTCTAGGTATTGGCCACAGAGTAAAATTACACCTCCAAGAGCCAAAAATTTTAAAATTTTATTCATAATATAATAGACTTAAGCGTACAAGAAACACGCCAAAGAAACTACTGACAAATTTGCGAATCCATAACGCCACTAAACCTCAGTTACTATTACTTGCTAGTAAGTCTGGTCGTACTATTGTAGCAATTTTTTCTTCGCTCCATAAAGAGCCACGCATACCACAATACGAGTCTTGTATAGTAGGTTTAAGTTCTCTGTAATTATTGACAGCAAGGATACTTACGTTCGATATTTTCTATATCTTGTGTCATCTGACTTATGAGTCTCATTTTGCTTAAAATTAAGACTTTTTTCTGGTGAGATAGTAGCTCGAAGAATCATAATGCTCGACTTTACTGACTACTATCTAATTTTTAACTTTCTTTGGCAAACCAATGTCAGAACCTAAACTAGTTAAAAACAAAGAACTCAATATATGGGAAGCTTTGATTCCTGTATTCGCTCTAGTAGCTATGCTTGCCTATAATGTATTCGTATTTCAAGATAATGCCATCAGCGGGAGCAATCAGTTCGTGCTACTCTTAGGAGCTTCCGTAGCGGTAATAGTGGGACATTTTAATAAAGTGAGTTTTGATACTATGCTGGAGAACGTAGGGAGTAATCTAAAGTCGGTAAGTGGTGCTATACTCATACTGCTCTTGGTAGGTTCTTTGGCTGCAGCTTGGCTTATTAGCGGGATTATCCCAGCTATGATTTTTTATGGAATTAAACTCATTAACCCAACTATATTTTTACCTACCGCAGTGGTTATAAGTGCCGTAATATCTGTAGCTACGGGAAGCTCGTGGACTACTAGTGCCACTATTGGTATAGCTTTAGTAGCTATAGGCAAGGCTATAGGTTTGCCTGCTGGCATGGTGGCAGGAGCAGTGATTAGTGGAGCGTATTTCGGAGATAAAATGAGTCCGCTGAGTGATACTACCAACTTGGCTGCTGCTATGGCTGGGACTAAGTTATTTACGCATATAAAATACATGGCGTATACTACGGTGCCTACTATCCTTATCACCTTGATCGTGTTTTCTATATTTAGTTTCACCTACGAAGTTAGCGAAGTAGAGGGAACGGAGGTATTACTTGGGGCTATTACAGAGAAGTTTACTATTACGCCTTGGCTGTTTGTAGTTCCCCTAGCTGTGATAGGTCTCATAGTGATGAAAGTACAACCACTTATCGCACTTTTGGCTGGCACTTTATTAGGCTGTATTGCAGCCATTGGTTTTCAACCAGACTTAGTTTCTGGTAGTGCCAATAGTATCTACAAGCAACTCATGTCTGCCATTACCACGGGTATTGATGTAGAAACGAGTAATGCTTCGCTCAATGACTTATTTAGCTCAGGTGGTATGAGTGGAATGCTCGGCACCGTTTGGCTCATTATATGTGCTATGGTGTTTGGTGGAGTGATGGAGGCTATAGGAGCATTGAGTAGGATAAGTCAAGCCCTATTGAGTTTGGCTAGTTCTGTTTTTGGCTTATTTGCTAGTACAGTGGCTAGTTGCCTAGCTTTGAATGTGACCGCTAGTGATCAATATCTCGCTATAGTAGTGCCTGGTAAAATGTTCGAAAAAGCGTATAAAGACAAAGGATTAGCTCCGGAAAATCTCAGTAGAACGCTAGAAGATAGTGGTACTGTGACCTCGGCACTTATCCCTTGGAACACATGTGGGGCATACCAAAGTAGCGTGCTAGGTGTAGGAGTAAGCGAATATTTTGCTTATGCTATTTTCAACTATCTCAGTCCTTTTATGACCTTGCTATTCGCTGCTTTTAAAATAAAGATAGCACAGCTAAAAGAGGTCAAATCTTAAGGGTGCTCTGAACTAGTTTTTAGGCTGATTAGAACAACTCTTCTATCTCGAGCTTATAATCGTACTGCAGATCCTCGTGCATCTTATCTATGGTCTTTTCTGCCAGTCCTAGTTGCCTATCAAACATATTGGTAAGTACGGTATTGTGAATGTAGGACGGTTCCATTTTCTTTAGCTTTCTGCAAAAGTGGATTAACAAAGCTGCCTCTGTTTCTGGCTTCTTAGAAAACTTAACGTACTTCTTTATAGTTCGTAGAATCTTACGAACACTCTTTTTTATGAAATAATAGTTCTGCTGATTGATGTACTCAAACTGCTCGTTTATGTACTCCTTTACTACGTCTATGTATCCATCTTCATCGCTAGCTTCAAAGAGGAGATACGTCAGAAATTCTTTGTTCTCTACCTTGTACTTGCCTACACGCAAGACTATCTCCACAAGCTCCTCCTGACTGAGATGTTGCAGCTCTTTTTTTATTCGAGTAATGGGTACGGCTTTCATCCTCTAAGATTTTTAAAATATTTCATCCAAATTGATAGTAAGAGTACGATTATTAAAAACGGAATCCCAATCCAAATAATTTCACTTTTTATAACCTCTATTCCCCATTCGCTAAAGAATTTTTTATACCCCATAGGAGAAACTTGTATAGGTCGCCAAGGTAGAAAGTATCTAGAATTTTCGAAGGGTGAAAAGAATGCAACTCCTAGTCCACCAGTAGTCATAGCATCTAGCAGTGAGTGAGATGCGGTACACAGAGCAAAGTAGAGGGAGAGTATGGGTCTTTTGGTTTTGTAAAAGAGAAAAGCAATAGCTACTCCAAAGAGTATAGCAAAGAAGAATGAGTGAGTAAATCCTCGATGTCCCCAAAAGGAATCGTAGGATATCCCCAATTTAAAACCCAATACATCAGCATCGGGAGCTATAGAGCATAAAACACCCAATATCCAAAACGTAGGATTGCGTATTTCTTTAGTAAATGATTTTCCCAGTGCGATAGCTGCCAAGCTATGTCCAAAAACAGAAGCCATTACTTCTTGAAATCTGGAATGCTTGCCATGTAGAGTTTCTCTACTTTTTCTCTGGCCCACGGGGTGCGTCTCAGAAATTTGAGACTACTGCCCATACTTGGGTTGCTCAGAAAGCAGTTGATGGCTATACGGTCGCCTAAGCCTTCCCATCCATAGTAGGAAACTAAAAACTCGAGCACCTCTTTGAGCTTCATGCCGTGCAGAGGGTTGTTGAGTTGTTCTTCTTCGTTGCCTTCGTTTCGTTTCACTAGGTG
>JBDNFQ010000213.1:0-38902 GCA_041689715.1 Bacteroidia bacterium | reverse complement strand
GTATGCGTAAAGGCCTCTTTATATTCTACTATTCGTATTATTAATCCTGGTAGTAGTGGAGTAATACTTAGCTGGCAGAGATGCTGTAGAAATGACAAAATTGACAATATCAATAATCCAGGCAGCTCAGGATTTACTGCGTGGACTAAGATACCTCCTGAAGCTACCTCTAACAGCAGTCCCTATTTTGTGGAAATACCCCCCATATACGTGTGTGTTGACGCTCCTCTTACAATTAATCATAGTGCTTTAGACCCGGATGGGGACTCATTAGTATACAGTCTCAGTACTCCCTATTTAGGAGGAGCAGACTTTCCTGAAAACAGACGACGGCCGGATGAGCAATCAGAATATGAAGCCCCTCCTTTTAGAAAAGCTATCTGGAAAAATTCGTTCAATGTACAAAATCAGATTCCCGGTTCTCCGTCCTTAAACATTAATTCTAATACTGGAGAAATCACAATAACTCCGAATCAAATAGGTGAATTCAGTATTGGTATTTCTGTTAAAGAATATAGAAATGGCAAACTAATAGGACAGACAATTAGAGACTACCAAATAAGTGTAATCAACTGCCAATTCGATATTTTAGCTAACTATAGAATACCTAATGGAACGACTGTAGGTGGAGCATACTCTTTTGAGTGCGGAGATACTGTAAAAGTAATAAATACAAGCATCGTAAAAGCGGGACTTCAAGCCACTTTTTTTTGGGATTTCGGAGATCCCACCACTACCAATGACACCCTTACCACTTATGACAAGGCCACCCAAGTAGAGTACGTTTATCCTGGAAATGGCGACTATACTATAACTTTAGAAGTGACCTCCGATATCTGTACTGATGATTATAAGTATGGTGTACGTATACGATCATCTAAATCTTTTGAACTAGGTCGAGATATCATATTCTGCAACGATTTTATCCAGGTTTTAGACACTAAAACACCAGATGCCGTATCTGTAAACTGGAGCGATGGTCAAACAGGAAGTAGGATTACAGTAAACAAAGTAGGAATATACATTGCCGACGTATCCTACGGTAAATGTAGCTACTCAGATACTATAACACTGAGCTCAGACCCCGTACCGGCTTTCAGTCTGCTGCCAGACACAATCGTCTGTGAGAATATTGATTTTGACCTTGACGTAGGCTTACCAGATTTAAGCTATCAATGGAATACTGTGCCACCCCAGACGACTAGAAGTATAAGAATAACAGACCCCGGCAGGTACTCAGTGGTAGTAAGAAATCTCAATTGCTCTGCTAGAGATACCACAAGAGTTTGGCAGCCAACTAAACCTCTTATAGAAGATGCTTTTTACTGCAACGAATTTAGATACGATGTAGATGTAGGCGACATAGAAGAGGGAGAATATCTATGGTCTAATAATGCTACTACTTCAGCCACTACAATAATTGAAGGTGGCATACAGTGGGTTAGAGTAACACAGAGACACTGCATAAACTCGGACTCCTTTTCCATTACGAACCCTATCATAAACTTAGAACTAGGAGTGGATACTCATTTTTGCGATGAGCTTGATATAAATTTAGATGCTGGACCAGATGGAGATACCTATAATTGGAATACAGGTGCTAACTCTAGAAGCATTAGAGTAACCAGCCCTGGCACATACAAGGTTACCGTTGGAGATCGATTCGGATGCGAGAAAACAGACTCTGTAATACTTAGTTTTTCAAACTCTCCCACATTTGACTTAGGAGATGACACCACGGTCTGTATAAACTCCCCTACACTGCTGTCTGGCCCAGAAGGTTTTGCTGAGTACGAGTGGAGTACAGAAGAAATTTCTAGACAAATACTTGCCGCTTTAGACGGCACATATAGACTTAAAATAACAGACGGATATGGATGCTTTGGAGCAGACAGCCTGTTGCTAACTGTAGATCCAGAGGCTTTGCCAAATGAACTGTACTTGCCTAATGCATTTACCCCAAACGAAGACGGGTTGAACGAACTTTTTCCATACAAAAACCCTGTTTTACAACCTGGATACTTTATCACAATATATTCTAGATGGGGCGAGAAAGTATTCGACTCTAGAGAATCTAATCTAACAAGTTGGGATGGTTACTACAGAGGAGCTAAAGTACCAGTAGTGCCATACCTCTACACCATCTACTACAGAGGATGCGATGGCACAGCTAAGAATGCTAAAGGCTCAGTAACACCTCTTTATTAGATGAATTAATGCTTGCCTATCCATCTCAAAAGTCAATTTGGTGAGTAACTCTGCGTTAAGCGTACACCACTCAAACATAAGATAGTTTTTACCTCCTAGTCTAGTAGGTTGAGTAATCTCCATAGAAGCAATGGCATCATTAGAAGTAACCAAATAGTGTATAGCAATCACTTGTTCGTGTTTCTTAAAAGCACTTGGAATAAAATTTTCTGTAGTATGCAGTAAGCTATTTACCTCTATACTTACCCCTAGTTCCTCTTTGAACTCTCGTATAACACAGTCCACTGGCCCTTCACCATATTCTAAGCCTCCACCTGGTAGCTTGAGCATCTTAAAACCATCAATATTTTCATTGCTTATTAATATTTTATCGCCCTTTAGCCATATTCCATACACCCTTATATTAAATTTGCTATCCATATATGGCATCAATTTTAATCAAAAACGGGCTTTTAATTAACGAAAACCAACAATACGTAGCAGATATCTACGTAGAAGACGGCTTCATAGCAGAAATTAATAAAAACGGAATAAGCAGAAAAGCAGATAAAACCATAGATGCCGAAGGCAAATGGATAGTACCCGGGGTCATAGATGACCAAGTACATTTCCGTGAGCCGGGCCTCACTCACAAGGCAGAGATATATACAGAAGCTAAGGCAGCTGTAGCTGGCGGCACTACCTCCTATATGGAAATGCCCAATACCAACCCACAATCTACCACACAGGAAGAACTAGCCAAGAAATACGCTAGGGCAGCAGCATGCTCAGCAGGCAACTACTCCTTTTTTATGGGTGGCACTAATGACAACATAGAAGAAGTACTAAAAACAGACCCTGCAACTGTGTGCGGCATCAAACTGTTTATGGGAAGTAGTACAGGCAATATGCTCGTAGACAATGAGGATACACTTCGTAGCATCTTCTCTAAAACGCCTATGCTCATAGCTACTCACTGTGAAGATGAAGCTACCATAAGAAAAAAAACCGCAGAGTTCGTAGCTAAATATGGCGAGGATATTCCGATGGATGCCCATCCAATTATACGTGATGAAGAAGCTTGCTACCTAAGCAGTAAAATGGCAAGCGATTTGGCTAAAGAGTACAACGCAAGGCTACATATCCTTCACATATCTACAGCTAAAGAAATAGAACTATTTACCAATAAAATACCTTTAGCAGAAAAACGAATCACTGCAGAAGTATGCGTGCACCATCTTACTTTTAATGATACGCACTACGGTCAAAAAGGAAGTTTGATCAAATGTAATCCCGCTATTAAATCAGAAGCCGACCAAAAAGCTCTGTGGTATGCCTTGAACAATGATTACTTTGACATAATAGCAACGGATCACGCACCACACACGTGGGAAGAGAAGCAAAATAAATACGCAAAAGCACCTAGCGGTTTGCCACTAGTGCAGCACAGTTTGCAACTGATGCTAGAGCACGCTAAAATGGGGAAAATAACGGTGAACAAAGTAATTCAAAAGATGTGTCATGCCCCGGCAGATTTGTTCGGCGTCCAAAAACGAGGATACCTGAGAGTAGGCTATCACGCAGATATAGTAATCCTGAATCCAGAGACACAAATGGAAGTAGCCAAAAGCAACATCTTATACAAATGTGGTTGGAGTCCATTAGAAGGCGAGATATTTACAACTACCATAGAGCAGACCATCGTTTCTGGTCATATAGCATATGCCTTTGGCAAATTTGACGAAAGTAAAAAAGGAGAAAGACTTACATTTGGGAAGTGAGGTTAAAGATAACTCTTCTTATCTGCTTTTTTAGCTGTTTGCACATTTTTGCTCAGAAAGACACAATAGAAGATGGAGTTTTGATAAGCTATGCTGAACCTAGACCTGAATATCCAGGTGGAGATGACGCTTTACATAAGTGTATTGCTGAGAGCCTAGAATATCCTCAACAGGCTAAAGACAGCAGTATAGAGGGCTAGTAATCATTGGCTTCACTATAGACACCGCCGGCTATGTTAGCAATGCTAAAATTATCCATAGACAACTCACTAGTATTGCTGAAGGTGCATAGGATTTTGGATTAGCACTGTGCCATAAATATTGTTGCTAAATCTCCGAAATGGCAACCTGCTATGGCAAAGCGATTCCAATCCAAATGATAATACCTATATTATTCAAGCTATAGTGTACCCTTCATTCTCCGTACATTCGCCACATGCTTCACAAAATATTAGCATTTGGTCTAATTCTTATCTGCATTAAAGCTAATGCCCAATACCCCTCTAATCCTGTAAAACCGACTTCCGACAACGAGCGAATAGCCGCAGTAGAAAAACGCCAAGAACTACAAGCCTCCTCATCTTATCTTGGTATAGAAGCTGCCAACATAGGCCCTACGATAATGAGTGGCCGTGTGGTAGATATGGCCATAGACCCATATGATACCAAGCACTTTTTTGTAGCTTACGCTACCGGCGGTGTATGGGAAACCAAGAATAACGGACAAAGCTTCACTCCCGTTTTTGATGACAATGGATACACTATTCATTGCGGTGCTTTAGCAGTCAATTGGTTAGAGAAGATACTATACGTAGGTACAGGCGAGGCTAATTCTAGTAGATCCAGCTATGCAGGTTTTGGAATATTCAAGTGTGATTTTAGCATAAACGACCCGCAAGTTTGGCAACTCTGGGAAAACTTAGGATTAACTGCTACACAGCATATTAGTCGCATTATCCTGCATCCTACAGACAATAGAATACTCTATGTAGCCACTATGGGGAGTTTATTTTCTCCAAATAAAGATAGAGGTGTATACAAAACCATAGACGGCGGAAAGACCTGGAAACAAGCACTCTATATAGATGAGAATACAAGTGCCGTAGATCTAGAGATAGACCCTAAAAATCCAGACAGACTGTATGCAGCCATGTGGCAAAAAACACGTAGGGCTTGGAATTTTTGGGAAGGCGGCAAAAATAGCGGGGTACACACCTCAGAGGATGGCGGCGAAACATGGAATAAATCTGGTGGTTTCCCTTCTGGTGAAAACATAGGCAGAATAGGCCTTTCGGTAAGTGGAGCCACTATTTATGCGTTGATAGATAACCAAGAGCAATACAAAAAGGTAGAAACTCTAAGTGAGGGATTGACAAAAAAGTCTTTTAAAGAAATGAGCATTGATTCTTTCAAAAACATTAGCGACTCTTTGCTCAATAAATTTCTAAAACAAAACCGCTTTCCAAGGAAGTATACCGCCAAGGACATTCAAAAAATGGTAAAGAAGAATGAGCTAGTGCCTAAAGATTTATTTGAGTATCTGCAAGATGAGAATGCGGCCATGTTCGAAGATCCTGTACGCGGGGCAGAGCTATATAAGAGCACAGATGCAGGTAAAACTTGGAACAAAACACATAACGGTGTACTCGAAAATGTGTGCTATTCATACGGATACTATTTTGGTGTAGTACATGCTAATCCTAGCCAAGAAAACCATGTTTTCATTGCAGGTGTGCCCTCACTACAATCTATAGATAGTGGTAAAACTTTCTCATTTGCAGGTGGAGATAATGTGCACGTAGACCATCATTACCTTTGGGTAAATCCAGAAAATGGTAAGCATCTTATAAATGGAAATGATGGCGGCGTGAATATAAGTTACGATGGCGGAGTGAACTGGACTAAATGCAACTCGCCATCGGTAGGACAGTTTTATACTGTAGCAGTAGATTATAAAAAGAAGTACAATGTATATGGGGGTCTGCAAGACAATGGCGTGTGGAAAGGCCCGAACAATTACCAATACAGCACCACGTGGCACCAAGAAGGCAAGTACCCGTATCAGAGAATTGGCGGTGGAGATGGTATGCAGATACAGGTAGATACCCGAGACAATACGGTGTATACAGGCTACCAATTTGGCAACTATTTTCGTATAGATAAGGACAAAAAGTATCACTACATACACCCTATGCATGACCTTAAAAGCGAAAGACTGCGGTGGAATTGGCAAACTCCTATTTTGCTCTCCACGCATAACCAAGACATACTATACATGGCAAGCAATAAGCTACACCGCAGTATGGATAAAGGAGAAACATTCGAAGAAATAAGCGAAGACCTGAGTAATGGGAGGAAAGATGGAGATGTAAGCTACGGAACTATCTCTTGCATAGCCGAAAGCCTATTTAAATTTGGCTATATCTATGTAGGGACTGATGACGGCTTTATTCACATGACCAAAGACGGCGGAGAATCCTGGACCAAAATATCCAACAAACTACCACAAAACCTTTGGGTACAAAAAGTGATAGCAAGCCAGCACAAAAAAGAACGCGTATATGCCGTGCTCAATGGGCACACTTGGGACCATTTTAATTCGTATATTTTTAGATCAAATGATTACGGAAATACCTGGGAACAAATCGGCAAGAACCTACCAAAAGAATCTTTGAATACTCTAATAGAAGATGCTACAAATGAGGATATTCTGTACTTAGGTTCAGATGCTGCACTTTATATCTCTGTGGATCAAGGAGCAGTTTTTCAATCATTCAGTAAACTGCCTCCTGTAGCTATACACGATTTAGCCATACAAAAAGAAAACAGAGACTTGATAGTAGGCACGCACGGTAGAAGCATTTACAAAATACAGCTAGAAACTGTATATCAAAGTGCTACATATACAGATTCGGGATTTGTATTGTTAGAAATGGATGCACTAAAGTACAATGAAAACTGGGGCAAGTTGAGCTACGACTGGAAAGTACAAGCCCCAAGCAAAGATGTCGTCTTCTTCCTAAAAGAAAGCGGATTAATCACCTTACAAATACTAGATGAGATCGGAGCATTGTTATTAGAAAAAAACATAAGCGGCAAAAAGGGTTATAACTCGCATACTATAGAGCTCAAGTTTCAGGAGAACCCAAACAACAATCTACTTGTAGGTAAATTAGGCAAATACTACCCTGCTAAAGGAAGATATACCGTACGATTGAACAATGAAGAATCTACCCTTTCTCGCACTTTCATAGTACAATAAAACAGAAGTGTACAATGCACGTGGCTCATACCAAAGCATAGTCTTATTTTTGTCCTTTTAAATTATGCAAATTAAAGAAGCAATAACCTTATTCGAGAAAGTAGTAGCAGAGCATCTGCAGCTAAAACCCGAACAAATTCGTTGCGAAAACGAAGGAGAGTACCTTATAAAGCGAGGAGATACTACAGAACTCTATGTAGACATATGGCAACCCGCAGAAACTACGCAGTGGCAATACTTCGATAGACAAAATATAGCCAGTATTTTTCAGATAGTCTCGCCTATCTGCGAGTATCCGGCAGATGAGCATTTGGCTACGTTTATGGAAGAATTGGCACATCTCAATTTTCACCTATTTAGTGCTTCATTCATAGCCAACTCTGAGCAGCGTATCATAAGCATACAGTTTAAAAGAGTGCTAGAAGGACTGAATGAAACAGAAATAATAGAGCCCCTAGAAGCCGTAGGTTATTATGCAGAAAACCTCAAGGAATACCTAGCAGAAAAATACCACGTAAAAAAAATATAAATCTTAGGCAACCAATAACCAACTGAGTACATCTAAATAACATCCAGAGCAATGAGCACTAGTGAATCACACGATGAAATATCATTGATTAAGGCTTGCAGTAATGGAGATAACAAAGCATTTAGAAGAATATACGAAATACACTCAGGAACAATGTACAGCATCTGTTTAAGATATATGAACAACGAAGATGAAGCCAAAGATGCTTTGCAAGAAGGCTTTATTAAGGTGTTCAAAAACATAAGCAAATTCAAGTTTACTGGGAGTTTTGAGGGATGGATGAAACGCATATTTGTGAACTCTAGCATAGAACTTATTCGCAAACGCAAAATGCACCTAGACGTATCAGAGCTTAATAGCAATGAGCTACCACTCACTGCTAAAATAGAAACAGGAAGCCTGGATGCAGAAAAAATGATGACCCTAGTGCAGCAATTGCCAGAAGGCTATCGCACAGTGTTCAACATGTTTATAGTAGACGGATACTCACACAAAGAAATAAGCGACTATTTAGAAATAAGCGAAAGCACCTCCAAGACTCAACTTTTCAAGGCCCGCAAACAATTACAAGAGTGGCTTCAAGATTGGTTTTAACCTATGAAAAAATTCAAAGACATATCAGAATTTGAAAATTTACTAAAGGATACTTTGCAAGGGCATAGTACACCTGCCCCGCCAGATGTGTGGAGTAGTGTAGCAGCTAGCACTTCGCAATCTGCTGGTTTACTTTCTCAAGTTACCGCATATTTTGGCTCCGCTACCAACATAATAAAAGTAGCCCTATTTGCCAGCGGTATAGCAGCAGTAGGTATCGTTATTTACAATGAGAATACCCCTGAAATAATTCTCCTGCCAAAAACTCAAAATAAAGAGCAGCAAGTAGCTATCTTATCTGATAAAGAAAAAACCAAAATAGAAAACACGGAAACTACTATCACTACTGCGTATACTGCTAAGACAAATACCGCTGAATCTAAAAATACAAGTAATACTGCTCCAAAAGAAGACAAATCTTCTAGCGTAGAAGAACGAGTTAGCTCTAAGACAAACGAGACAAAATACAGTGTAAATGATGGGAATAATAAAACGGACAAGCAAGATGTGCCGCCTATAAGCGTTGCTGCGACCAAACTATCCATTATAGCTTCTAATCTAAACCCATGCCTAGGAGAGACCGTAGTACTCAAGTCTGCTGAAAAAGGAAATTGGTTTGCGAATGATAGACAGCTAGCCACCAATAGCACTTTTCTTGAATACAAATGTACCCAAGAAGGGAAAGTTGTATTTAAGCTGAAAAATGAGGTAAGCATTACAAGTACAGCAGTTTATATTCAAACATTTAAGTCATCCATACGTAGTAAAGAAATTAACGACTCTGAATTTTCGTACTCACTAGATGACAAAAGCGTTATAGCAAATTGGTTTTTAGACAATGTACTGCAAGAAACTAACGCTCATGTATTTACTACACAAATACAACAAGTGGGCGAGCACAGCATAAAGGCCGTACCTGTAAACCAGTTATGTGCTGTGCCAATAGAAACTAAGACAACCATAAGAAGAAGAGGAAGCATAGAAATATTTGATGTTTTCACTCCTGGAGCTGATGGCAGCAATGACACATATAAGGTAGACATATCAGGCTATGATAACTTCAGTATTCAAATCTTTAATGCTGAAGGAAAGATGGTTTATGCTTCGCAAAATCCAGACGAAGGATGGAACGGAAAATTATATAACATAGGAAACGAATGTTTCAATGGAATATATATTGCCACTATAAGTTACACACTAAATGGTGAGACACCTCAGTCTAAAAATATTAAAATTACGCTAAAACGTCCCTAAACTTGAAAAATATGAACAACCGCATTAAATTTACAAACTTTTTGGATTCACAATATAATATCTATAAAAACAAATCACGTATGAAAAAATCATTTATTCAAGATGTGCTATCTAAGTATATCGTAACACTATTGCTAGTGTTTGCTGGATTTTCTGCTTTTGCACAAAATTGCTTTCCTGAGATGACCCTCACCGATGGGACTAAAGGTACTATAGGTACTTTTTGTGAAGGTCAGCTTATTTCATTTGATGCAAACTCTCCTGGTTTTACTACCACCATTTTATGGGATTTTGGTCTTACTCCGGCAGGATCAGCTACTAGTAACGTAGCAAAACCTACGTATGGTTATGCCAAAGCCGGAACCTATACGGTAACTTTTACGGGTACCGGTCCTGCAGGTAATTGTACCAAGACCTTAACTGTAAATATAAGCCCTTCTCCAGATATACACCTATACAGAACCAACGACTCTGTGCAGTGTTTCGCTAACAATAGCTTTTGTTTTAAAGACACATCTAAAGCTCCTGGCGGTCTCATAGCTCGACAGACTTATCTGTTTAGTAATGGTCTCCGTATCGATACACTTAATCCCGTGTTCCCTATTGAGTTTTGTGTTACGATTACTGACCCTACAGGCGGTACTTTTGACTTTGTTATAGAGTCTGAAGATACCAGTGGTTGCGTTTCGAAAGTAACGTATACAGATTACATTTTCGTCCATCCAGATTTAGGTATATCCTTTAGTAATCTTACTCCAGCTCCCAATCCTGGTTGCGACTCCACATTAGGTATCTATCAAAACACCTCATTAGTCCCCTTAGTCGATGTAGATTCATTCAGTTGGATATTCGGCGATGGAAATAGGGTAGACGGGAATGCCACCATTAATACAGTATGGTGGACCGGCCCAGCTAATGATGATAAAATAAGACACATGTATAGAGTGCACGGCCAGTTCGACGGTTCTCTCGTTGTATCCGCATACGGGTGTACAGATACATTTACTTTCAAAGCTGCGGTGACTAATATAGTTATGGAACCCAACATACTATCTACTCCTAACCCAGCATGTATACCTGATAATCCTATTAAGTTTAGTGTAGCTAATTTACCTGCTATACCTGGTGTAAGTTCGTTTTTATGGAACTTTGGCGATCCCCCATCTGGCCCTGCAAACGTGAACAATAAAACCCTTGCCCCTACCAAATCATACGGTCCAGGTCCGTGGATGATAAGTCTAAGACTGATAGCTGGGCCATGTGATGTTACCATATACGACACCGTGCAAGTAATAGGACCTGGGTCTACCATAGAGGTAGCATTTAACCGTGTAGCTCAAGATGAGGCTTACCAATGTGAGATTAGAGATTCTGTGCAAATGGTAAATAATTCGAGCTTTTATCAAAACGATTGGAATAGATTAGATGAAGATTCTGCAACTTACTATTATGATTTCACATTTGATCGTGAATTTGATAACGGAACAGGAAACTACAAATTTTTCTTTAGAACTTGGCAAGAAAAACCTCGTGGCAACTTCAAAATTAATGAAGAAGAATTTGCTGCTGGAGCGACCGTCACAAGACAAGGATATACTGTGTCTTGGGATGCAGGCAAGGACTCATTAAAAGTTATTTTTGGTGGCGTAACTACCTACCATAAAATAAGTTACCTTACATCTCCTACGGCTAGTGGAACGAGTTATAGATTTGGCGTCAATCCTCGTAAACGCTTCGTATTTAACTATGTGCCTCCTGTAGGAAAAGGGGGTGTTGGTACGGGTGACCAAACAGCCGTAGACCCTACGATAAACATTAGAGATTATAGACCTAATATTTTTAGAATATGGAATATGGGAGATCAATTTGCTCCTCAGTGTACTACAGACAGTAGACCATGGGTAAGTAAAAATATTGGTATTAACTGTAACTTTAGAATAGATAGTATCCCAATACATTGGTATACGCCATGGGATGAGGTGTATAGAACCATGCAAGATGGCAGAAACTATACTACTCCTATAGTAGAAGTCAGATTATTCAAACCGGATACTTTCTGTTACCCTGTAAATGTATATTCTGCCAATCCTATGATTGTGCCAGGCGATACTATAATTACGGTACCTATAGATTCTTCATATACCTACATGGGTATTACTATTCCAGCATTCGTAAATTATCCATATGGAAAATTAGGGAATTGGATTGTAAGAAGACCGCCAAGCAAATTCTGTGGAACCGATTTTTATTGGGATGCTGCACTAGATACTTTTGTAGCTGCTAATATAGCTACAGATACTACGTACCATAATGAAGATTGGCTAGGTAGAAACAATCCGCTCGCGGGCAACGGAAGCACAAAGTGGACTGTAACATACTATGATATGGAATTTGATATTCCTACTGGAGTTACTATTACTACTGTGATGCTCCCACCACCTCCAGGTGGTGCTGGCGGAGGTGGCGGTGGCCCAGGACGTACTATTACAGGTCCTGCTACAGTAACTCTACTGCCTAATGAGCAATTTAAGCTATCTCCAAATGATTGTATTACTGTAAATGCAACTGTAGAAGAGACGGCACCAGATACTACGTACGCTGCTCCATCTAACTATCCTGTTCAGGTTGTTAAGTTCGGCATATTAGTTACAGAAACTAGATCTCAAGTATTCGTAGACTCAGCGGCACATAGAGCCAAGTGGTTCTTAGATAATGCAGAATGCTTTAATATTACACTATACCAAGAAGACACCATACACCCGCTTCATTGTAATGCAACAGGTACTAAGTCACTTGCTCTTACTCCTCCGAGTGCTGATGGGCTAGAATGGACTTCAGGTTTCCCTTGTCCATATACTAATGGATTTTTTCAGTATGTTCTAGAATTTGATATCGCTGATACTAAACCGGGTTGTACGCAACAGTGGTTTGAAGTAAACTACGATACACTAGCTTTCCCTCCAGCACTTACTTCCTCTTGGAATGTATACAATGGTGGAGCAGTAAAAGCACCCGACGGTGCTTTGGGTACAGCTATACCATTTGTTTTGCCATATGCATTAGTAGGTAATACAGGTACCACATTTGTAAAAGAATACACTAAATTTGATATTGGCGACCCATATAAGCGTACTCCTTTTGGCTCATTTACCCTAGGACTAATAGTAGGTAACGGACCTCCTAATCCATTGGGTGGACCACCAGAATGTATGGACACCTCTTACTACCCAGATTTATTCAGAATACTTCCTTTAGCTCCAGAGTTTGAAATATTAGAACCTGTTGCAGACGGACTTGGCAGACACTTTATGTGTGCCGGAGGTACTGCGTACTTCAAAATGGACCAAGAATTACAAGATAGTATTAGAACACTTAGATGGGCTTGGGGTTACCAAGGTATAGGCAGAGGACCAAACTTAGCTGTATACGTAGAAGAGTTTAAATACTACCAACCGTACACAGGTCCAGTAGCTGGAAGAAATGACGAAAACTATACATACAATGGTGAAGACTGGTTATACAACTATGTAGTAAGAAGAGAATTGAGCGATATTACAGGAAATAAAATACTGGATACTATTGTTACCCTTATTATTAAAGATTGGCAAATAATAGCCAATACGCGTAACGCCAATGACCTTGTAGTAGACGCTTTTGACCAATTGCTTGGTTTAAGATATGCGGACATACCACCAGAAGATGTCCCTTACTATTTAGGAGATGGTACCGTTGGTTGTTTAGATACCACCGGACTCAGCCAATTCTTTACTTTCGGGGTAAAACCTTGGCACCAAAAAATAGACTCTTCCGTATGGCAAACAGGTAACAAGAGATATAGAGGCACATTATATGATCCTCAGTTTACTAAAGATACTACCTATGCTAAAGATGGTGCTGGTGCAGTTATCAAATCTCAAATAAACCCTGCACAAGACTCTATCTCTCGGGTAGACTCCATGCCTAATACGAATAGAGATGATGTTGTCAATTTCATAGAAGTAGCAGAAGTACTTCACTTTAGAGATTCATCTCTCCAAGGGTATGATACCTTACTACAAGACACCTCTGGAAACGGACAATTGGATACTATTACTGGTGTATGGAAATATTCCTACAGATATCCAGAAATTATTACTCCTAATGAATGTGACCCGACTATAAAAGACACTATTTATAGAGCAGCAAACGGGCCCATGGTGCCTACCCTTTTCCTTAATAGTACAGTGGGTTGTGAAGCCAGGTCTGCACGTCTATTGAATGTAGGATTCCTAAATGACTATTCTCTGAAAAACGAGAATATTTGTCAGGGTCTGGTGCTCGATGTAGACTACTATCAACGTTATTACCAATATGGTGAAGAAGATCCCTTTACATACCCTATTAAAGTCTTCCCATTCTGGCAAGATTTTGACAGATATACGAATAATATAGAGACGTATACTCTAGATTGGGATAGTACAGACGGGGTATGGGACGACTACAGATCAATTAATCCAAATAATATTTATACAGATCCTGGAACATATACTATTACCATAGTGACCAAGGATAGTGTAAACTGTAGAGATACCACTTTCCTTACCGTATATATATCTAAACTACATCCTGGATTTTCATTAGATGATACCATTGTCAATTGTGCTTCTATTTTACAATTCTTTGACACTAGTTTTGTAGATGACCCATGTGCAGACAAGGATACTTGTACGAATGGTGTAGACCTTTCTTGTGAGAGTATAGTAAGATGGGAATGGGACTTTGGAGACAGTACACGTAAGAGTATATTACAGAACCCTTCTCACAATTTTACGTCTGGCGGATTCTTTGACGTGACACTAAAAGTATGGTCTAAGCTAGGTTGTATAGAAGAAATAACACAACGAATCTATATACCAGGTCCGCAGCCACAGTTTGAGTTTGACCTAGATGTTTGGAATAAGAATGACTCGGCTATCATATGTGCCGGAGATAGTGTGTTGCTTATCAATATCGGTAAAGGCGATGTGAGTACCCCTACTTTCCAAATGGATTGGGGAGATGGCACATTTACTGCACCGTCTGCTATTGGAGATAAATATAGTCATACTTATTATACTCCTGGCACATACGAGCTGTATCTAACTCAGGAGGATTTAATACCAGGCACATCACAGAGATGTAGCAGAATATTCCCAGATACTAGTGCCGAGATAATAAACCAACGTAAGATTATCGTGATAGTGAATCCGCTACCTCCAGTAGAAATACTAGCTTCTGATACTTTTGTATGTGTAAATGAGGTGATTACGTTCACCGCAGATACATTGGACCCTAGATACACTAGAATGAAGTGGTACTTAGATCCGAATGATAGTATCAGTAAAACTTTGCCAGACAATAGCATCACTTACAGTTGGCCACAAGGTGGGGTCTACAATGTTATTGTAGCACCTGAGTATGATATAATACCTAGATGTTGGGACAGAGATACTATACAAATCACAGTAGACGATGTTAAAGCTGGCTTTACTATAGATTCATCTGCTAAGCCTAACTTTTGCTTCACAAATACATCTACAGGAGCCAATCCAGACAAATACAGATGGACCTTTGAACCTACCTTAGAAGAGAAACTAGAAGTCAACCCATGTTTCAATTGGAATGACCAAGTAGGAACTTTTGAAGTATGTCTATACGTTGTTAGTACTTCTGACGCAGAATGTCCTGACGATACTTGTCAAATGATTACCAATACTTTCTCCAGAAAAATCACATTCTACAATGTTTTTACACCTAACGGTGACGAAAAGAATGATGAATTCGTTGTAGATGGCACATCTATAGAAGAATTCCAGATAAAGATTTTCAACAGATGGGGTGAGCGAGTATTTGAAACTACAGATGTAAATACGAATTGGAATGGAAGAGTAAATAACACGGGATCAACTTGCCCAGAAGGTACTTACTTCTATATTGTAAATTATAAATTCCTATTTGATGTAGAGAATGAAGGTCTTGGTCCTGTAGAGGGTCAGATTGAATTAATCAGAAACCAATAGAAATAAAACCTATAAATCAGGTTATTAAAAACCCTTCTGTCACTCGACAGAAGGGTTTTTTTATGTAATAGAATTAATACATTTGCAGGACTTATAAAGAAAGACTGAGGGATTAGGCCCATAGAAGTCTTAGCAACCTGAAAGACAACTCATACTCAAGGTGCTACATCCTATCCGTCAACAGACGGACCAGATAAGCTTCTCTATTACCTAATACTTCTACATACGGATAATGGGAAAATCAATACAAAACTACCTGCGACTTAGCGGTCTGGAACCTATGGTACAGACACCTAATATAAATTTTATCAATATAGGTGAGCGAACCAATGTTACGGGTTCCAAAGCCTTTGCCAAACTCATATTAAATAACAAATATGACGAGGCACTGTCTGTAGCCCGCTCACAAGTAGAGAATGGAGCTCAGGTCATAGATGTAAATATGGATGAAGGAATGCTCGATGGCAAAGAGGCCATGGTCAAATTTCTACATCTGATAGCCGCAGAACCCGATATCAGTCGTGTGCCTGTGATGATAGACTCTAGCAAGTGGGAAATCATAGAAGCAGGACTAAAAGTAATACAAGGCAAAGGCATAGTAAACTCTATCAGTCTAAAAGACGGTGAAGCAACTTTCATAGAACGGGCTACAAAAATTAAAAGATACGGTGCTGCTACAGTAGTCATGGCTTTTGATGAAAACGGCCAAGCAGACTCCTATGAAAAGAGAATAGCCATCTGTGAGCGTAGTTATAAAATACTTACTGAGCAGGTAGGCTTCCAGGCTTCTGATATCATCTTTGACCCAAATATCCTAACGGTAGCTACTGGTATAGAGGAGCATAATGACTACGCCATAGATTTCATAAACGCCACACGCTGGATCAAGGAAAATCTACCTTACGCAAAAGTAAGTGGTGGTGTAAGTAATATCTCCTTTAGTTTTAGAGGTAATAATGTAGTACGTGAAGCTATGCACACTGCTTTCTTATATCATGCTATACAAGCAGGATTAGATATGGGTATAGTAAATGCTGGTATGATAGAAGTATATGCTGAAGTACCGAAAGACTTGCTTATGCGTGTAGAAGACGTACTCTTCAATAGACGAGATGATGCTACCGAGAGACTGGTAGACTATGCAGAAACCGTAAAAGGCGGCGGCAAAAAACTCACGGTAGACATAAGCTGGAGAGAGCAAAGTGTACAGGAAAGACTGAAACACTCGCTGGTAAAAGGTATCACAGATTACATAGATGAGGACACCGAAGAAGCACGACAAGAATATGACAAACCACTTCATGTCATAGAAGGTCCACTCATGGCGGGTATGAATGTAGTGGGAGATCTATTCGGGGCGGGTAAGATGTTTCTACCACAAGTAGTAAAAAGTGCCAGGGTAATGAAAAAGTCTGTAGCCTATCTACAGCCCTATTTAGAGGCAGACAAATCTGCAGCTAGCACACAAGGTAAGATACTACTAGCCACCGTAAAAGGTGACGTACACGATATAGGTAAAAATATAGTAGGTGTAGTATTAGCGTGTAATAACTATGAAATAATAGACTTAGGTGTAATGGTACCCGCTAATGTAATATTAGACGCAGCTATCAAACATAATGTAGACGTAATAGGCCTTAGTGGACTCATAACTCCTAGTCTAGATGAAATGGTAGATGTAGCTACAGAGATGGAGCGAAGAGGAATGAAGTACCCGCTGCTGATAGGAGGAGCCACGACCAGTAGAGTACACACAGCAGTAAAAGTAGCACCTTACTACTCTGGACCTATTGTGCACGTGCTAGACGCGTCTAGATCTGTACCCGTAGCTGGTCAGCTCATAGGAGATAGTAGTAGAGCAAAGTTTCAAGCAGATATAAAAGCAGAGTATGCAGAGTTAGCAGTACAACATGCCGCAAGACAAGCAGATAAAAACATACTTACATTTAAGGAGGCTTTAGATAATAAATTAATACTAGACTGGGCTAACTATACCCCTCCTACTCCAGTGAAACTTGGCATTAAGGTGTATGAAGATTTTGACCTAGAGACAGTAAGTAAATACATAGACTGGACACCCTTTTTTCAGACTTGGGAACTACGTGGCAGGTATCCCAATATATTCGAAGATCCATATGTAGGAGAAGAAGCCAAAAAACTATTTGCCGATGCTAAGGCCATGCTAGATGACATCATCTCTAATAAGAAACTAAAAGCTAAAGCCGTGGTAGGCATATTCCCTGCAAATGAAGAAAATGGAGATGTAAAACTCTCTGAAACAGGTACAACTTTCAATTTCTTACGCCAACAGCGTAAAATGGGAAAAGAGATACCCAACATATCTCTGTCCGACTACATAGCTCCATTGAGTAGTGGTAAGCAAGACTACCTAGGAGCTTTTGCTGTGACTGCAGGTATAGGTATAGAGAAGATGATAGAGCAGTACGAAGCAAACCACGACGACTATAACTCTATACTAGTAAAAGCTATAGCAGACAGACTTGCAGAGGCTTTTACAGAATGTCTGCATCATGAGGTACGTACATCCATATGGGGATATACTGCTGATGAGCAATTAACCAATGATGAACTTATTCGCGAAAAATATCAAGGGATTCGTCCGGCAGCAGGTTATCCTGCTAGCCCAGACCATACTGAAAAAGCCACACTTTGGGAGCTGCTAGAAGTTGAAAAGCATACCGGCATTAGCCTTACAGAAAGCTTTGCTATGTATCCAGCAGCATCTGTGTCTGGTCTTTATTTCTCACATCCTGAAAGTAAGTATTTTGCTGTAGGCAAGATCAGTGAAGACCAAGTAGCTGAGTATGCAAAACGAAAAGGATCTGATTTAGATATTATGAAGAAATGGCTCGGCCCCAACTTATTCTAATAGTATTATTCCCTCCGTTCCATTACGGATACTTTAAATTTTTATTTACGCCTGAGATTTTAAAGCAATCGATCTTATTAGCGGTAAAAGAATAATACAATCTGAGGAGAGGCGGTATGATAACAGAACTCAACCAAAAGACGACTTTGCATATATACGGAAGGTATTAAGAAATTTCACTTTACTTACTGCTTTAGTATAAACTCCTTAAGCCAAGAGCCAATGAGTTTATATTTATTCAATCTTGTTAGTTTCCAAACTTCAATACGTACATCTTTGTAGTACTAATATGAATATTGGCATAATATGTTATCCTACCTTCGGTGGAAGTGGTGTAGTAGCAACAGAACTAGGAAAAGCACTCGCTGCTCAAAACCATAATATACATTTCATCTCGTATGACCAGCCTGTACGTCTAGATACATTTACAGAAAATTTATTTTATCACGAGGTACGTTTTAATAACTACCCCCTGTTTAAGTATGCTCCCTACGAAATAGCCCTAACTAGTAAAATAGTAGATATAGTAAAAGTACATCATATAGAAGTACTACATGTACATTATGCTATACCCCATGCGGCGGCGGCGGCCACTGCTAAGCACATTCTAGCCCGTGAGGGAATCAAAGTGAAGATAGTAACCACGCTTCATGGTACAGATATCACCCTAGTAGGCAAGGATAAATCATATGAACCCGTAGTTACTTACTCACTGCAGGAAAGTGATGTGGTAACAGCCGTATCCGAAAGTCTAAAAAAAGACACTTATTCCTTCTTTAACTACACCGGCGAAATTCATGTTGTTCCAAATTTTATAGATTTTCAGCGATTTAATAAGCAACCAAAGGACCATTTCAAAAAAGGTATTGCTCCTAATGGTGAAAAAATATTAGTACATACATCTAATTTTAGGAAAGTAAAACGAGTACCAGATGTATTAGCTATATATAGGAGAGTAGCAGCCAAAATACCGGCAAAACTTCTACTAATAGGAGATGGTCCAGAGCGAGCATCTATAGAAGAAGAATGCAGAAACTGTGCTATCTGTAAAGATGTAATTTTCTTAGGAAAGCAAGAAGCCGTAGAGGAGATTTTGAGTATTGCCGACTTATTCCTAATACCATCAGAAACGGAGAGTTTTGGCCTAGCAGCTCTAGAGGCCATGGCATGCGAAGTCCCGGTAATTAGCACTAATACAGGTGGTTTACCAGAGGTAAATATAGATGGGGTTACAGGGTTCACTAGCGATATAGGAGATGTAGATAAAATGGCAGCTGATGCCCTTACTATCTTGAAAAGTGAAAATCTTACCAAGTTTAAAGCTCAAGCTAAAGTGCATTCATTGAAATACAAATTGGAAAATATCCTTCCTTTGTATCAAGCTCTATACTAAATGTCCCCAATAGCATGTTTAGTATGACATAATACTATGCGTTTATTCGTACTCATATCTCTCTTATCTATAGCTTGGGGCTCCGTAGCTCAAGAAGATAGTACCATTGTATATTCCACTGCAGATACACAAAAAATCAAAGAACTATCAAAAATCTGTTCTGAATTGGGTCTACCCGAGAATGAGACAGCCAACTACGACCTGCTGGCCTTTACTCTAGACTGGCGTGGTACTCCTTATTGCTATGGCGGGAGCACCAAAAAAGGAACGGATTGTTCTGGATTTACTAGCAGAGTGTATAAGCAGATTTATAAAAAGGATATTCCTCGTGTATCAAATGAAATATATACTAACTCTATGCCTATTAAAAAACATGCCTTATATGAAGGAGATTTAGTATTCTTTGCCACAAGTGGCGGCTCTAGAATAAGCCACGTCGGGGTGTACCTGTGGGATGGCTATTTTGCTCATGCAAGTTCTAGCAAAGGAGTAATGATTAGTAATCTAAGACAAGGATACTACCAACGTACATTTGTAAGTGGCGGAGCTTGGATAGACTAGAAACTTTTAGAATTACTTTGTAATCGTAAACTCTACATCTGAGTTTGCATCTAGCACAAACTGAGCAGTAAGGGCCACTTCGTTACTGAAATTGCCTGTAAATATTATTTCACTTGAGTTACTAGATAGTATCCCTACCTTAGTACCATTGTCATCTGTCAAGGTAATTTCACCATTAGCTTCTGTCCAAGTGCCACTAGAAGTTTGTTTATCTACTGGTATTTGTTGTTGTTGTGTTTGTCCAAAAACAACAACATTCACATCTGCAGTAAATGCAATTTCTGTTATATATATATTTGGGTTTTCAGTTATTTCTACTTTGCCTTTTAAAGCGGTACCTATACCAGTAAACGTACCAAAACTTTGACCCATTGACACTAAAGTACCATTCTTCAAATCTATCTTAGTATAGTCCCAAGTACCAACATATTCACTAGGGAGCACTTCACCTCCACCACCACTGCCATTTCCACTATTGGTATCTTCCTCTATTACAGGCACCTGTGGTTTTCTGCAGCTATATGTTCCAATAACTATAATGCTCAATGATAATACGAATACAAGCTTTTTCATGATAATAACCTGCAAGATACTCTATTTTAGATATTCCAAACTTTCCAAGCTTCGTCTGCTTGTATTTTTAGCATCTCCAATCCATTTTTTATGGTGGCACCCTGCTCACTTGCTTTTTTTAAGAAGAGTGATTCTTCTGGTTTATAAATCAAGTCGTAGCAAATATGCTTTGAGTTAATAGCATTATAAGGTATGTCCACGCATTCCTCTTCCATAGCAGTAGATCCAAGAGGAGTAGTATTAATAAGTATAGAATGCTCTGCGATATCTTCCTCGGTCAAATCTGCATAGGTGTACTCTGCCATAAGTCCTCGCGATACTGAAGAATGTTGTATCCCTAATTGCTGTAAGGCATACTTTACACCCTTGGAGCTGCCTCCTGTACCAAAGATCAAAGCAGTTTGTCTCTTATTACCTGTAAGCTTGGAAAGGCTTTTTCTGAAACCAATAAAATCTGTGTTATCCCCAAACCAACCTTCTATAGTTACCGTTACAGTATTTACTGCTCCTATAGCTTTAGCGGCATTGCTTATACCTTTGAGCATAGGAATAATACTTTGCTTATAAGGAATAGTAACATTAAAACCACTTAAATTTTCCTTCTTTACCAAAGCCTTTAGCTTTTTTAGGTCTTCAATCTCATACGCTTGATAGTCAAATGTATTAATCTCCAAAGTTGCAAATTTCTCAGCAAAATAATCAGGAGAAAAAGAGTGTTTTACAGGAAATCCAATTACTCCAAACTTCTTCATACTTCTTTTACACTAAATTTATTCATCAAATAAATAAGAGCAATACCAGCTACCATTATAGCAATAGCAGGTATAATATTAGGAACGTTACCGTATAAAAAATTATCAGCAGGTAACTCTGAGAATGTAGATGGCAAAACGCTTTCAGAAAAAAGTACCACCTCTTTTCCTTTACTGTTTAAACGTATTTCGATGACATGCTGCCACGGCCATACTTTATTAAGTGAGCCTATTAAAAAACCCGTAAGCAAAGCCATAGTAGGGTTAGGATATTTCTTAAAAGCGAGAGTGAGTACCTTAGCAAAACTGAGTAAACCAACTAGCATACCAAGAGCGAAAACGACTATAATAGTCGTCTCAGGACCAAAAGGATGGTGTGTAAATTCTTCTATTGCAGGCATAATAATGGTGTACATACCCAGTAATAGTAACACAAAACTACCAGACAAACCAGGAAGCATAAGAGCAGAAACCCCTAGCACTCCTCCCAAAAACACCATAGCCAAATGTTCGCTCCCTTGAGAAGGTGCAGCTATAGTAATCCAATATACCAATGCAGCCCCAAGTATCAGAAGTGCTATCTCAAGACCGCCCCATTTTTTTACCTCTTTAGCTATCATAGGAATAGACGCCAGTATTAACCCAAAAAAGAAACTCCATATAAGAATAGGATGAGTCTCTAGAAGTTTCACAATAATTTTGAGTCCCACTAAGAAACCAATAGCCATGCCAGCCAATAGCTTAGTGAGAAACAAGCCATCTATCTTTTGCCACACACTTTTAAAACCTTCTTCTTTCCAAGTTTTAATTAAGCCTAGATTGATATTACTGATAGCATTTAGTAGTCTCTCGTAGATTCCCGTGATAAAAGCGAGTGTACCTCCTGAGACTCCAGGAATTACCTCTGCTACTCCCATAGCAGCACCTTTTAGCATGGTATAGATAGTTTCTTTCATAAAATATGGGCAAATGTACTAACTCATCGGTAGTTACGTTTTACTTTCGTACACAAGCATGAAAAAAACATTTGCTATACTACTTCTTGGTCTTACTCTAACACTCATTTTTGATAGCTGCAAGTCTAAAAAAAGATATCGTCACAAAGGCCCTTCAAAGAATTGCGATTGCCCAAATAGGTGATCTTTATACGAGCATCTTAGAATAACTTCTTCTTTTCATGAATATCCCAACTTTCTAATACAATAGATAAACATTGCTTAACCTTGAACCTAAATAAGTTTTAAGGGTTTGTATAACTACAACATGGTTGATAACATCAATATATCGGAAGCACTATCCAGCACTAGGCCCATAATTGATGTCCGCTCACCAAAAGAGTACCAGCAAGGCCATATCCCAAATGCTATCAATATTCCTTTATTTTCTGACGAAGAGCGAATACAAGTAGGGACCACGTACAAGCAAGTATCTAAAGAAGCAGCTATAGAACTAGGGACTGCACTCGTAAATCCTAAGCTAGTTAATTTTATACATAATTCTACAAAAGCAGCACCAGAAGGCTCTGCCATAATCCACTGCTGGCGAGGCGGAATGAGAAGTCAATCTTTTGCTAAGCATCTGTCAGATAATGATTTTGGGAAACTGAGTGTGATCAATGGAGGATACAAAGCATACAGAAGCTATGTGCTAGAAAGACTAGCTATGCCAATCGAAATCAGACTACTTGGCGGCTACACTGGCAGTGGGAAAACGTATATCCTGAGTGAATTAAAAAAACTCGGGCATCAAGTTATTGATTTAGAAGGTCTTGCCCATCACAAGGGTTCTGCATTTGGTGGGATAGGGGAACAACCTCAACCGACATCTGAGCAGTTTAGTAATGACCTGCATCAAGAAATAAGTAAACTGGATAGAACTCGGGCTATCTGGATAGAGGACGAAAGCTACAGTATAGGCACTGTGAATGTACCGCAGCCTATTCATACACAAATGAGAGCCACAAACTTAATCTTCATAGATGTACCCGCAGAAAAGAGAGCTATACACTTAGTCCAAGAATACACTCAAGTAGGGGATCATCTACTAGCTGAATCTATACTAAAACTATCTAAAAGACTGGGTTTAGAAAAGGTAAATTTGGCTTTAGAATTACTTTCAGAAAAAAAATACTACGAAGTAGCTTTACTTTCACTTGTTTACTACGATAAGCTTTATGCTAAAGGGAAAAATAGAGAAGCTACTCGCACCGTAACCACTATCTTGCGAAACAATACAAACCACTACGAGAATGCTCTGGCACTGGAAAAGCTGAACTTATGAAAGAAATAAAACTAACACAATATAGTCACGGTGCCGGATGCGGATGCAAAATATCGCCAAAGGTGCTGGGTAAGATGCTAAAAACAAGTACGCCAGCCAATACGGATAAAAACCTACTAGTGGGCAATGATAGTAGAGATGATGCAGCTGTTTATGATTTGGGTGACGGATCTGCTGTGATAAGTACTACTGACTTCTTTATGCCAATAGTAGACGATCCATTTACCTTCGGAAAAATAGCTGCTACCAATGCCATAAGTGACATATACGCAATGGGAGGAACGCCATTATTAGCTATTGCAATACTAGGCTGGCCTATAGATAAGCTTCCGCCAGAAGTAGCCCAGCAAGTACTAGAAGGTGGTCGTGCTTCGTGTGCAGAAGCGGGCATTATGCTAGCAGGTGGACATAGTATAGATAGTCCTGAGCCTATCTTCGGCTTAGCTGTAACCGGCCGTGTAGATATAGCTAACCTGAAACAAAATAACACCGCTACAAAAGGATGTAAACTGTACCTAACTAAGCCAATAGGTGTTGGTATATTCACCACTGCTCAAAAACAAGGTAAGCTGCTAGCAGAACATGAGCATATAGCTCCTGATTCTATGTCTAAGCTAAATAAAATAGGTCAACAACTAGCTGGCATAAAAGGTATTACCGCTATGACCGATGTTACTGGATTTGGACTTCTGGGTCACCTGACAGAGATATGCGAGGGCAGCCAATTATCTGCAAAACTGAACTATAAGGAAATTCCCATTTTTGATGAAGTAGGATATTATCTAGAGCAGAAGTGTGTACCTGGCGGAACCACTAGAAACTGGGACAGTTATGGTGAAAAAGTAAAACTAGCTAATGCATCATACCGTGATATCCTATGCGACCCACAAACGAGTGGAGGTCTCCTTATAGCTGTAGAACCAGACTCCGCCGCTGAGGTAGAAAGTCTATTAAAATCAAATGGAATCGATGCCCAACCATTCGGCGAACTGACAGAGCAAGACGAGTTTTTAATATATGTGGCGTAGCAAATACGCAAACTTCTTCCATTTAGATCCCTATCTTTTTTAGTATCTTCGGATACTAAGTGAGTCCTAGCAATCAAACTTTCCCAAAGAAGCACCAATTCGGCCTTGTCTTTATTGGTTATACACTTGCTATTTTAGGTAGTATAATAGGCGTAATAATTGGCTATACCCTTATGACTAAAAGGGAAGTTGTATCACAAAACGAACCTGTTTTTACGTATAATTAGACAGAAATCACGGTAAGCGTATGGCCACTATTACAATAGTTATGTTTTGTATTGAACTGTCTTTAAGTATCCTTAGTTAGTCCACCCTTCGATAAATTTTCTCTTTTCACTCAAAAAACATTCAGGACAAAGAAGGAACAACTTGTTTAATCCTCTGAATCCCCCTTTTTCATCGAAGATGAAGACCTTATTTGACGAATCACGTAGATTCCAAGCTTTGCTTTGGAATGACGATTCTTACTAATAGTAAAAAGGAGATTCCACGCTTCACTCTGAATCCTTTTTTATCGAAGATGAAATCTTAATGAACTTTCTTAAATTTACGGAGCATATTATAAACTTACTCCCTCTAGACTGAATATTTGGAGCCACTTGCTCTTAGTAACTTAGTATTAAAATATTTTGTTTACCCTTTCCTACTGCGGAAAATCCAACTCTGCTAGGGATAACAAAGACTTACAACTCAACTTTAATCCAGCGTAACTTTCTTTTTCTTAGTAGAAAAGTGCCAACGCAGGTAGTTTTCCATAGTTACATCTAGCTTATTAGGATGTACATTATAATTTAATCCTAGCCTGTTCAAAAACACAAGATTTTTGCCAATAGTAACTTCATAGCCCAGTCGTGCTCCTACCATTTTACGATAGTCATACATTATAGGGAAACTCTTATTGCCAGTAGAGTGATATAGCTGCTCGCCCCACGGCCCCTGGAACTGGTGACTATCCCAGTAGTTGACTACAAACTGATACTCCTTGTGTGTAAGCCTTAGCACTCCAAGCTGCCCTACCCCATCTATAATACCATGAACTTTGTCATCGCTTCTATCTTCATAAAAAGCAGCATGTCCACTTATAAATAAATTAGTGTATTCACTAAAGAAGTGAGTGTATTCCAGTCCGTAAGCAAAATTATACTCTACTGAATTTGGTGAGCTATTTATATCGATTTCGCCAGCACTGTGCACGGTTATCCCTTGTGCATTGAGGCTTAGCTTATTCTTTTCTGTGCTAATAGGATTGAGGTAAACATTGTATCCTGCGACAAATCGCTCATTTTTAGGATCATTGTCGTATATCATATCATGCCAATCTATCCAGGCATCATAGGTGAGATATTTACCCGGCTTACTTATTTGTAATCCTTGCTCAAACCTGTCCGTTATTGCTTTTTCATAATCATAGAGTGGCTCTAACATTTTATGCTGTAGTGTGCCATTCAAGCTGCCAAAAACAATATTATGGTGCAGCACATCATCATATGTAAACTTAAAATAGGGCTCAATACTTTGAATAGCCGGATTACCAAAATCGTACCTTAGATTAAAACCTCCGTAGATCTGAGCTTTCTCATTAAAAGAATACTGAACATATGGCATAGCCTGAAACCCAATGTACGTGGACCCCTTATCTACTCTCGATAGGTACTCAGCATTTCTGAAATAACTGAGATTATCAAAATGAAATTTTAGGTGACTAGAGTCTAAAGTCTTCTCGTATTTGTCGTGGTCGAAGAATGAATTCTCGTACTGACCGTATATAATATTACACATAAAAGTCAAGCAACTCAACAGGAAAATTTGTCTTAAAAACATTAATTAATCATTACAATTAGCTGCAAATAAGCAACTTTGTAATGATTTATCATAGCAGAACACCATTTGGCACAAAAATGGAACTAGTACAGATAGAAGCCAAGAGATATGAACACCATAAAATTAATAACACTTGCATTTATTCTAATAGTAGGTAGTGCATATACTAACGAAACAGATCAATATGATGATTTGCGTAAGCAGAGTAATGAAGCTTTCACGTATGGTGAGCAGCTCAAATACAGAGTACACTACGGCTGGATAAATGCTGCTAGTGTAGATGTAAACATTGCAGAAAAGCCTATTAAGGTAAATGGAAGATCTACCTACCAAGTAAGTGCCTACGGTAAAACCTTTCGCTCTTTCGATTGGGCCTTTAAAGTGAGAGATCATTTTGTAAGCTATATAGACAGCCAGAGTGTAGCTCCATTAAAATATTGGAAAAAGGTAGAGGAAGATAACTACCGAGACGAAGACTTGGTATTCTATGACCACGATAAGAAAAAGCTGAAAGGCAAAAAAAAAGATATGGATATGCCTGCATACCTGCAAGATATAGTAAGTTCCATCTACTATGCACGCACTATTGATTTCCAAAATGCAGCCACAGGACAAAGTTTTCCTATTAATATTTACCTAGACCAAGAGATATACGACCTTAAGTTTAAGTACATAGGGAAAGAGACTATAAAGACTGACCTAGGTAAGATAGAATGCTATAAACTAAGACCACAATTGGTAGTAGACCGAGTGTTCAAAGACGAGAATGATATGACCATATGGGTAAGTGCAGATGACAATAAAATACCCATTAGAGTACAAGCAAATATCTATGTAGGATCTGTGAAAATAGATATTACCAAAGCCACTGGTTTGAGAAATGACTTTAGTAGTAAGCGATAAAATATCGCCTAAGACCATTCGAAAAATGCTCTCAACCTTAAGTTGTGAGCATTTTTTTATTCAGCTACCTTTACCGCCTTTAATGAACTACCTAAACGGCGAAAATCTGAGCAAAGATCTAGGGGAGAGAATACTCTTTCAAAACTTAGACATCAGCATAAACAAAGGAGATAAAATAGCACTAGTCGCTAATAATGGAACTGGAAAAAGTTCTCTTCTCAAAATACTAGCACAAGTAGATGAGCCAGATAACGGCATAGTACGCTTACGAAAAGGAATACGGTCTGCCTACTTGCCTCAGGAACCCGTATTTGAAGAAGGCACTATACAAGAGTTAATAGATAATAGCAGCACACATATAATGGCGACCATACGTGCTTATGAGGCGTCTCTAGAAGCACAAACTGCCGATTACAATACAGATACGCAGCGAGCCTTTGAAAATGCGTCAGCGGCTATGGACGAAGCCGACGCATGGGATTTTGAGCGAAAACTGAAGGAACTGCTAACTCGTTTCACGATAACCAACTATGACCAGCAGATCAGTTTACTCAGTGGTGGACAGAAGAAACGTCTTGCTATCAGTCTAGCCATACTCCAAAATCCAGATTTGCTGATGCTCGATGAGCCTACCAATCACCTAGACCTAGACATGATAGAGTGGCTAGAGAATTATCTGAGCAACTCTAACATGAGTATATTGATGGTGAGCCACGATAGATATTTTTTAGACTCTGTTTGTAACCAAATAATAGAAATGACAGATGGTAGATTGCAAAATTATAGTGGCAACTACGCGTATTTCTTAGAAAAGAAAGCTGAGATGGAGGCTGCACAAACAGCTGAGATAGGCAAAGCCCAACAGCTTATGAAAACGGAGCTCGATTGGATGAGACGAAGCCCAAAAGCTCGTACTACTAAAAGCAAGTCCCGTATATCCTCTTTCTATGACATAGAAGCTAAGGCTAAAAGTGGCAAGAAAACACAAGACCTAGAGTTATCTGTAAAAATGTCGCGTATAGGCAGTAAGATACTGGAACTTAAAAAGGTTTACAAAGCATATGATGATACCATAATTCTTAAAGGATTTGACTACACATTCAAAAAAGGAGAACGCATAGGAATAGTTGGAAAAAATGGATGTGGTAAGTCCACATTTCTGAATATGATTATGGATCTGGAGCAACCAGACAGTGGCAAAATTAATCGTGGAGATACTATTGTTTTTGGTTACTACAGCCAAGAAGGTATGAAAAACCTGAAACCACAAAAGCGTGTAATCGATGTTCTAAAAGATGTAGCAGAAGTAATAACTCTAGCAGATGGATCTAAAGTAACTGCCAGTCAGATGCTCAACCTCTTTCTCTTTCCACCTAAAATGCAAAACCAGCTTGTAGATAAGCTAAGTGGCGGAGAGAAACGACGGCTATACCTACTTACTGTTTTAATGCAGAACCCCAACTTTCTGATACTAGATGAGCCTACCAATGATTTAGATATTCTTACGCTTAATAAGTTGGAATCCTTTTTAGCCGATTTTGGCGGATGTATACTGCTAGTGAGTCACGACAGGTATTTCTTAGACCGTATAGTGGAGCACATATTTGTATTCGAAGGACAAGGCATAATTAGAGACTTCAATGGCAGCTACACAGAGTATAGAGTAGATCAAGAAAACTTTGCTAAAAAACAAAAGAAAGCAGCCAAACAAGAAGCAATAACTTTAGCAGAAAAGCCAAATCCAGATAGGAATGCGGGAGAAGCTTCTAAAAATAAATTGAGTTTTAAAGAGAAGTACGAATTTGACAACCTGGAAAAGGAACTCGAAAACTTGGAAGAAGAAAAAGGTACATTAGAAGCAGAGTTAGTAGCCAATTCGACCGACTTTTACGTCGTAGCTAAAGCAAGCGAAAGATTAGGGAAAGTACTACACGAAATTACCACGAAGAGTGATCGGTGGCTAGTATTGAGTGAGTACGAAGGGTAAGGGCCAAGCACCAAAAAGGTTAAATTGTACATCCAATTGAGCTTACTAATTGCAGTTTGGAGTCTTCATACCTTGATCTTCTAATCGCATTAGCTATCCTTTTCGTTGTTTCTAGTTTTACTGTTTTTGCACAAAAAAGTCAAAAGGTGTTTAATCTTGATACTACTAAAGATACACTTTACCTGAATAAAACAGGAGTAGTTAACCACTATACCAATTGCAGAAGTGAGAACGATGATAGCACAAAATATGAGGAGTTTAAACAGGAAATAAACTCAATAAACCGTGAGCTTGCAAGTTTTATAGGACAGAAAAAATTTGATTTCAGGACTAACGAGGATGCAGTAGCTCTAATGCATAAGTTCTATGTGAATCCAAAAGGAGAAATCGAATATTGTTCGTTCATTGCACGCTCCATGTTAAGCAAGAAAACTACCCGCAATTATGCAAATTGCTTCTCGAAGAATTTATTGAAGAAAGAAGAGTGAATTATAAGAGTGATACGCCATTTTTTATTTGTGGACAAACCGTCTATAGACTTCGATACGGTCGGCTTTTGGGTCCCGGGAAGAAGAAATAGTGTAATACAGAATCTCAAAACGCATAACACTAAAAAATTAGAACACAGATAACACTGATCTGCCGGATTAACGCTGATCTTTTTACTTTGGATGCTCTATTGGTTTTTGTGAAGTATGATTAACAAAACGAACCTAAAATCGCTTTTCGTGAAGTACGATTAACACTTTACTCGCTTTTAAATTAAGTTTTAAGTATACACAAAACTTTTTACGCTCTAATTCCACTCCAAAGCCTTTCGCTCTTGCCAGTATACTGTAGGTGCCACTTTCAATTCCTTAATTCTTTCTATTTCATCTGCAGTGAGCTTGAAGTCATACGCTTTTAGGTTCTCACTCAATTGCTCCTTATTACTTGCTCCGCTTAGCACAATCTCCGCGGAGATACTGTCCATACAAAACCGTAAGGCAATTGCGTCTACTCCTACCTCGTATTTTTTAGCCAGCTTTTCAAGTAGTTCATAATGAGTAGAATAATGCTGATAATTAGCTAAATTTGGAAATACACGCCCATTGGCAAGTGCTTCTTTCACTATAATTCTCCTATCCTCCGGATAGCTATCGGAACTAGTTCCTAAGAGTTCCCCTATACTTTGATCGAAGATATTATACGTCACCTGAAAACTATCGAATAACCGTTCATGCTCTACTTCTACATCTGTAGCTATTCGCATTACTTCTAGTTGATTAGCACCCGTAGTAGTCAATCCTATCTTTATATTGTGCGTTTTCTTGAGTTCGTGTAGTCGATTCAGTACTTCTACATTTTGCAACACTTTAGTATCTAGTGTAGCGGAATGGATCTGATACAGGTTAATACTTGGCAGCAACTCCTTTGTTATTTCCCACTGCTCGTTGAGTTTGGCTAAGGAGTGCTCTTTTACTTCATGCTCTATAGCTGTAGCAGAGAAATCTGCCACGTAAGTATAGCCCCATTTACTAGAGACTGCTACATCTGTAATCTTACTCTTCTTCAGCCATTGTGTTACTAAATCCTCTGCCAGACCATATCCCGGTGCAGTATCTAAAATTCGAATTCCCTTTGCGTAAGCAAAATCTAACAGCTCTTCACCAGCCCTTCTAAACTTATTTAAATCAAAGGATTCAGATTGCTTCACATCCTTAATATTGATGTATATCGGTCTTCCAATAGCAGCGGTTCCTAGCCCTATTTTACTCATTGTCAGATTTCTTACAGCTCTGCAGCTATTTTACTAGCATCTATAGAGTGATGAGTTACCGTATGTGATACCTCACCATTTTTTAGTATAATAATCTGTGGAGACTGATGAAAAACGCCCAAATGCTCCGCTATAAAATTAGACACTGACCTGTACGATAATAAATCAAGATGGTTGAAGTCAGCCTTACCGTCTATATGCTCGTACCCTTCCACTATTCTACTTTTAGCATAGGCACTTATTCCACACGTCAAACTATCCTTAAATATAATCTGAGGAGTTTCGTGTGACTTTGCTACGATAACCTTTACTGCTTCGTCTGATGTAATTTTATTCCAACTTTCCATTTCTATCTTCTTTTTACTTTTAAATATATTAAACATACTTACAGAAACGTATCAAACCGCTCAAAATGACACGTGTAGCCATTTGGAGTTTTAACTAAATAGTCTTGATGATCCGCCTCTGCCGCCCAAAACGTAGAAAACGGCTCGAGCGTAGTGACTGCTGCACCATCCCATCTTCCCGATTCATTTACGATGGCTATCACCTCTTCCGCTACCTTTTGCTCTTCTTCATTCTGAATGAAAATAGCTGATCGATAACTTGAGCCCCTATCATTTCCTTGTTGATCTAAGGTCGTAGGATTATGTATTCTAAAAAAGTAGTCTAGTATCTCTCTAAAAGAGGTCTGGTCAGCATCATACGTAACCTCTAACCCTTCTGCGTGGCCTGGATGGTTTCTATACGTTGCGTTATCATTTTGTCCTCCTTGGTATCCTACTTCTGTATCTAGTATTCCTTTTCGGGTTCTGAAGAGGTCTTCCATTCCCCAGAAACAACCGCCTGCTATGTATGCTTTTTTAGTGTTCATCTTATTCTATTATAGTGTAACAAATCACACACTCCTAAGTTCGATATATACCAACATTACGAACTGCAAGATAGCATAGAGCATCCAACCTTATGCCTTGCCCATTCGGGACGTTTAGCATACCATTTTTCCATACTAGGCTGGTCGTCATACGGATGTAGCAATAAATCATATAACTCTGCAACTACCTTATTGTCTCCTTTTTCTGCCTCGTCTATAGCTAGTTGAGCCATATAGTTACGAAGTACATACTTAGGATTCACTAGTTTCATGGCCGTTATTCGTTCGTGCTCGTCAGTGCCTTCGGCGATAAGATAGTCTACATACTCCTTATGCCATATCATCCAGTTTTCTTTGTGCTGTGCAATCTCTTCTGCTTCTAAGTAGCTTGCTTTCTGCACTATATCCCAAAACTTTTCCGTACTACTATTTCCCATACAGGATAGTTCTCTGAAAAATATGGTGTAATCTATCTCAGACTTCGTCAAGCTCTCTTCTAGTACCATAAAAAAATCTTTGCCTATACTCGACCAATCTGCCAAACCAACCTTACTAGCCATCATCTCTATGTACTTTATGGTATAGCTTAGTTGAGACTCTTCTAAAATCTCCTGAAGTAGAGCTACTTCTTCTATCAGTGGGTACATCGCATTGGCCAGCTGGGTTAGGTTCCAAAGAGCCATATTAGCCTGATTGCCAAATCGATATCTCCTATGCTGAGCATCTGTAGTATTGGGAGTCCACTGCGGATCATACTCTTCTAACCAGCCATACGGTCCATAGTCTATAGTAAGCCCAAGGATGGACATGTTATCTGTATTCATCACTCCATGTACGAAACCCACACGCTGCCAATGGATGACCATATTCATGGTTCTATTGACTACCTCTTTTAGAAAAAGCAAATTGGTTTCTTTGCTTGGTTCCCCTAGCTCTGGATAGTGATGTTTTATAGTATAATCAAAAAGCGTCTTAAGGTTCTTGGTATCTCCTCTGGCAGCAAATAGCTGAAAGCTACCAAAGCGGATAAAACTAGGTGCTGTACGACACACTACCGCTCCTATTTCGTCTTTGGGATTTCCATTGTACAATATGTCACGGGTCACTAAATCTCCCGTTTTTACTAAGGATAATGCTCGCGTAGTAGGCACTCCTAGATTATACATAGCCTCACTGCATAGGTATTCTCTTATGGATGATCTCAGTACCGCTAGTCCATCAGACCCTCTGGAGTAGGGAGTAGGTCCTGCCCCTTTTAGTTGTAGTTTCCAGTTAGCACCATTCGCCTCTATTTCTGCTATATTGATAGCTCTACCATCACCTAATTGTCCAGCCCAATTACCAAACTGATGCCCACCGTAGCACATGGCGTACGATTTAAATCCATTGAACTTCTCTGCCCCACTCATTACTTTTGTGAAGTCTTCTTCGTTTTCTATACCTAAACCTAGCTCTTGTAAAAGCTGAGAAGAAAAATGAACTAGTTCTGGATTTCGAGGCTTTTTAGTTTCAGCATACGAAAAACAAGCTTCGTACACCTGTCGTGAGAAATTCTCTTCCTCACGATCTGCTGGTAATTCATTAGAAAAGTGTGTTTTAATGTCTCTAGTGAGTATATCTTTCATCTATTCTTTCTCTAATTTGTCAATCTATCACCTATAGTATACCTTAATAAACCGACATTTCTAAGTGCTATTTAATGTTAGTACAATGATAAGGGAGAGATTTTACTCTAGGACTATGGTGGGTATTAGAATTCTCATAACTAGTTAGCCTTTCAGCTCTCTGGCGTCTCCTGAAAGGAACCCCCAGAGACTCTTAACTGTAAAATTATATTCGACTTTCAAAAGTGATCAATGTAAGAATAAATGTTACTTTTATTTACACTTTACTGTAAACTATATGAAGGAGAAACTAATACCCTATCTAATTCATAGTGGCGAGACTACACCCGTAATTCTAAGTGAGAAACTTCAAATACGTATACAGTTAGTTAACCGTTATCTGAAGGTCCTCCTTATACTCGCCCTACATGTAATGCAAAAGGCTGTTTAGTATTCGAAGTATTAACCCTAATCAGCCCTGCGTTTCCTTCTCTTTCTAATGTACCTAACAACGAGCAGGACTAAAAGTGGTATAGGCATTATAATCTAAAGCTTACACCAAAAAGTAATTGTCTTGGAGCTTGATAACGAGCTGGATTATTGGGTGGAGTTCCGCTCTCCTCAGGACCTACGTATCTATCATCTCTTTGGTCATTTGGCAAATCATCCCCAGGTTCCCAAGCCCTGCCTGTTACAGCATTTATGATTTGAGCATTCTTATTGTTAAATAGGTTTCGAGCTTCTACGCTAAGTGTTATTCCTTTTCCCTTCTTGGATGCAAAAGTTTTAGTAAGTTTTACATCAGAATTAATCCAAGGCGTGGCCCTCTCTTCAAGGTACTGAGTAAGGTCAGAGCGATATTGTGGCCTTCCGAGATCATTCTCTCCCTCTCGTATTTGCAGAGTGTATCTAAAACCACTTTGATACGAAGAGCTAAAGTAAATTTGCATGCCCTTCATCCAATTTTTATAAATTCTCAACGTAGTATCTGGAGCTAAAACTATCCCTAGATTGATATTCCAGGGTCTATCCCAAGCAAGATATTGTTCCGTACTTAAAGGCACTTCACCATTTTGCTCTATTTGCAAACTACTCTCTCTAGCACTATTACTTTTTCCTTTTGCTAGTTGATACGCCACATTAGTAAATGTCCTTAGGTAGCTGGTCGCACGCCATATCACATTAGCCTCTGCTCCTTGCACCTTTGCATAATCTTGGTTAATATACATCGTCTTACTCACAGGTCTACCGGTTTGATCTTGTACTATAACCCTACGGCTCACTATATAATCAAACCTATTATTGTTATACGCAGCTAGTGTTAAGCCGAGGTTCTTACCTATTTGCGACTTATATCCTACTTCATAACTTACATTCACCTCCGGATTCAGGTCCGGATTTCCCAAGAAAGATAGGAAACTTCTATCTTGAAATTCAGGATCTAGACCTGCATATACAAAACGGGGATGTGGCAAACGCATACTATGACTGTAATTAAAGTACAGTACGTTATTACTAGTCACAGGAAACGAAACATTGATTTTTGGCAATAGTCTAGCCTTATATCTCATTCCCAAAAATTTCACTGTATTGCCTAAATAGTCTTTTCGTATTTGATCTATAACTGGGGCATTCGGATTATTAACCGCATCATCTACAAACTTACCCGGAGCCCAATAGTTAAATCTTAATCCAAGATTTGCTATGATGCCTTTATAATTGATCTTGTCGCTGAAGAATACCCCTCCATTATTGGGTTTCACGCTCCATATATCATTACTCGATCCTATGCTTATGCTGGGTGTAGACACACTGTCGTTTATCTGTATAGGTGCCCCTACCCATGGACGAGTAACATCAATCCATTGGTATCTATTTAACTTCTGTTCCCACCCAAAATTCATCTGATGCGTTTTCTCTTTTGGATAGTATTTAAAGCTAGTTTTGATAGTATACTCACGTGCATAGTGATCGTGCCACGTAGAGCTAATACCTCCATTATTTATGAGACCTGGACCAGGTAGCACAAACTGTACGAACCCATTTGGGTTAAAAATTTGTATCGGATCCGTTACTATACTTTCTTCATCATATACTTGGTCTACAGTTCCAGAGCGAAAGGGTCTGCCATTGGCATCTGCTCTCAGATTGGTAAACAACCTACCCAAGGACAGGTTGCCTATTAGCTTATCATTGATAGTTCTTTTTACATTGATAGCTGTAAGATTAGAGTGATGTGTGTACGTAGTAGCATTATTTAAATTTAAGCTTCTATTGAACTGAAACCCAGGAGCGAGAATGGCATCAAAACCAACGATTTGTAATGTTCTTGTATTTTGATTAATCCCTAAACTATGCTGATTGGTTATAGTAATTTTAGTCTTTTGATTGAGCTCGTGCGATACCTTAAAAGTATGTGTAAACTGATTAGTCTGACGTGGAGCCCACATGCTATCATTATTAGAAAGTAGAGAACTGTGCAGCTGATTAGCGGTAGCCCCAAAATAATCATCTGTAATATTTAGAGTTACGTTATTGAAGTAATAAAATTTTCTCTTTTTAATCTTGATTTTACCTCCGAATGATAGCTCTCCTATGTCTGTATTCCAACCGGAACTAGGATTGCCTCCAAAATTATCTCTTTGCCAACTTCCTGCTATGTCAAATTCATCTGACCCTTCTTTGATAGTAGTGCTAATAACACCCGCTGTTCCGCCGTCATGCTCAGCTCCAGCACCACCCGTTATCAGTTCTAGCTCACCTATACTGCCACTAGCTACTTGCACGCCAAATCCTGTGCCTGCAAGAGGATCTTGAGCACTAATATTGTCCACGTTGAAAGATGTTTCGTATACACGTGCTCCACGTATCTGTATACCGTCTGGGGACTTAGAAACACCGGCTTGTATAGCAACTACTTCTTGTACATCTCGTACGTTCATATCCGCTATGTCCTTTTTGTTTAGAGTAATAGTACTCTTAGCATCATCTAGATCTACTATCTTCTTTTTACCTACGATTTTTACTGTTTCAAAAGTGTTAGTACGCGATGTCATTTTTACATCGAGCACCTTAACCTTACCCCCCACTATGTCTATATCGTTATATACCTTCTGCTGATATCCCATAAAAGAGATGTTCACAGAATACGTGCCCGGCTTTATATTTTCTATCTTAAAACTACCATCTATCTCAGAAATAGCAGCTCCATAGGTTCCCACTATACGCACATATGCTCCTATCAAGTTCTCTCCAGATTCTTCATCTACCAGAGTTCCTCTAAGAGTACCTGTTTGTGCAAAGCAAGATATGCTTATAACTAGAGCTAGTATACTACCAATTAAATGCTTCATTGAGTATTTTTGAGATTACTGCGTTTTGGTTAGCCTTGATTTTATTTAATTTATGTAGCTCCACAGTAAAGAGTACGAGGTTCACATTAGATGCACTATTTCGTCTGCGTATGGCAATGGTTCTAGGACCTTTCCATCCGCCACTCGGTGTTAGCTGAGCTTTGTAAAGCACTTCTGCTTCTAACGCTGGATAAAATGGATCTGCAGCCAACAGGAAATTGGTCGGTTGCAAATTTGCATAATCTCCATCTGTACTTACCGCCAAACTATCATTGGTAAAAAATGCTTGTCCTCTACTACTACTAAAACTATCTATGGAAAGAATACCACCAATAGTGGATAAATCAGCGTTATTAGAAAAAGCGGTAGATATTAATATCTTTTTATCAGAGTCTATTAAATATTGTATGATAGGAGCTGCAAAATCTAGGAGCTTAGCATCTATGCCCGTCAGCGGGTTACTTGTAGTGCCCTCTTCCGTATGTATGAATATTTTGTCGTATTCAGAAGCAAGAAGTTTAAATGTAGGATCCCAAAACTTCGGGTGGTATTTGCCGCCGTCTTTTAGATATTCTACTATATCTGCACCACCATAATTAGCAGTGACTAAGGCCGTATATTCATTAGACGTCGTCTGATTATGGCCACTAACTATGAGCAAGTCACTTGTTTGTGGTCTCACATAAGTACTAGGCGTACTATCTATTGCACTTTCAGAATTAGCAATATCTAATGCTTTAAGCTGAATGATATTGTCACCCCCATTATTATAACCAGTAATGGTAAATGCTGGTGTGGTCTCTAAGCCGTAATACACATTTGCAGTACCTACCCCAGTAGACATGGGGTTAGTTGGGACTAGGCTTATCAGTTTTTGATTTAAATCTATAGCCTTCCAATCGCCAGTATTAACTTTTAGAAAAATTTCTTTTAAAGTTGAATTACCATCAGGGTCTGAGGCTTTATATCTAAAGGTGAAAACAAGATTGGTAGTGTCTGCAGGTAACGAAGCCTCATCAAACGTTACTATAGGTGGACTATTTTTTAGTGGTACTCTTAGATAAGCAGGTGAAGCATCTACTACGCCCTCATTATCTATAGCTCGCACATAAAAATCTATATCCGTAGAGTCCTCGTCTGGATCTATATTAAATAAGAATGTGCTGTCTTGCAGATTGGTAGGCAGCCATTCACCTTCATTTATTTTAAACTCATAACCCACTATGTAGCCATCTACATCGGTACCAAACCAAGAAAGGTTTACTGTACTATTGAGTCTATTCTCTCCTGTTAGATTAATCTTCTCTATCGAGAGCTGTGTATTTGGAGCCATATTCGGCAATTGTTCTCCTTTTTTACAAGAAGACACCAATACAAATAAACTGAGCACCAAGGTGCTCAGTCCAATATTTGAATATGTTGAAGGTCTAAGAAACATTAAAGTTTTATGAACTTCGCAGATGCCCTTTGGCCTTTATT
>JBDNFQ010000212.1:0-8485 GCA_041689715.1 Bacteroidia bacterium | reverse complement strand
ATTCCTGATAGTAATAATACTTTTTTCATTGTTCTTTTAAATTTTAGTTGTGAATTTACTTGTATCAACATGTAAACTGAAAATTAGTTTTACTTTAGGTATATTATTTGCTATCTCTACTCCATATTTTCATGTCAATTTTAAGCATACGTTTCACCAAAGCTATAGTTCTATTGCTCTTTGCAATGTACTCCCAAGCACAAATTCAAGTAGTAAATAAAAACCTAACTCCTATTTCAGGTGTACAATTATTCAACGGGTCTAAATTCCTTGGCATTTCTGATGATCAAGGGTATCTAAATGTAGACACTAGTTCTATTTTAGAGTACACGTGGACACTCACCCATAGCAGTTTCTACACTCGTAATATTTCCAAAGCTACTTTGGCCAACGGTAGTACTATAATTTTAACACGAAGCACCAGTTCTTTTGACCCTGTAGTCATTTCTAGAAAGGGCCAGAGCGGACTGTATAAAGATATTTCTACGCCTATAGACCTTATTACTAAAAATAAAATAAGCCTCTACCAACCGCAAACAGCAGCAGACTTATTGAACTTAGAAAACAAAGTATACATACAAAAAAGTCAACAAGGTGGCGGCAGTCCTATGATAAGGGGATTTGCGACGAATAGAATACTAATTGTAGTAGATGGTGTACGTATGAATACGGCTATATTTAGACAAGGAAATGTACAAAATGTAATAGCTATTGATCCGTTTACCATTGGCACTACAGAGGTTATTTTCGGACCAGCAAGTCAGTTTTATGGTAGCGATGCAATAGGAGGAGTTTTGAGTTTCGAAACTATTAATCCTACTTTTGCTGACTCTGATACTATGCAGACCAATGGCAATGTGAGCCTACGATATAGCTCTGCTAGCAATGAGCAAACTGTACATACAGATTTTTCTTTCAGTAAGAGAAAAATTGCCAGTTTTTCTAGTATCACCTTTTGCAACTTTGGGGACTTAAAAACAGGAAAGAATGGACCCGAAGTATATACAAGACCAGACTATGTGGTGTATACTGGCTCCAATGATTCTATTATTCCTAATTCAAATAAAAATCTACAGGTACTAAGTGGGTATAAGCAGTTCAATTTTTTGCAAAAATTTCGATTTAAACTTACAGATAATATAGACCTAAGTACAGGCATACACTATAGCGTAACCTCTGATGTACCTAGATACGACAGACTTATAGAGCGAGGAACTAACGATACTTTACTGAATGGAGACTGGTACTATGGACCACAAAAGTGGTTTATGAATAACTACATCTTGAGTATAAGAAAACCCGCTAAAATCTATGATAGCATCTTAGTTACAGCTGCTTTTCAGCGTTTTGAAGAAAGCAGAAACGATCGGTATATATACGATACCAAACTACGCCAAAGAGTGGAAACCGTACATGCATATAGCTTGAGTGGAGATTTCTACAAAGAGTTAAAGAACAAAGCATCTTTTAATTATGGGCTCGACTATGTTTTTAATAGGGTAGGTAGCTCAGGAATAAAACTAGACATAAATGATGGCACCTACTCACCTACTAGTACACGCTATCCTGATGGGTCTGCTTGGTCATCTGCTGGAGTATACACTAACTACATGCAGCGACTCCGCAAGTGGTACACTTTAGAGTTTGGTTTTAGATATAATGTGGTAAATACTAACGGAACCTTAGACACTACCTTTTTCGCTTATCCAGTCACTAGCTTTAATAATACCAACGATGCTTTTACTGGATCCATTGGTCATATCTTTAAATTGAAAAAAGGGTCCGTATCGCTGGTTACTTCTACAGCATTTAGGTCACCCAATATTGATGATATAGCTAAAGTATTTGATAGAAATACCGGTTTTGTAACTGTACCTAATCCATATTTAGCACCTGAATATGCCTATAATGCTGAGATTAATTTCAATTATCTCTTGCTACCTAAACTTAAGATAAGTACTTCCATTTTTTACACCTATTTAGATAATGCCATCAGTCTATCCAACAGCACGTTTAATGGGAAAGATAGCATCTTCTATGAGAATGTAAAGAGCCAGGTACAGACGTTGACTAATCAAGATTACGCTAGTGTATATGGCAGTCAGATCACGCTTAAATACTTAGTAAGTGAGCAACTGACTATCAACTCTAGCTACACACTGCTGCAAAGCAATTCTAGTAACAATGGCCCTATAAAACATATAACACCCAATTTTGGTGGCAGTAGCATAGAGTATAAAAAAGACAATTGGTTTGCTAGTATTTATTCTACTTATAATCAAGAGTTTAAAAACGTGCGATTTGCTAATAGCAGCGAGCAAGGTTCCGATTTCTTATATCCTAAAGATAAGAATGGCTTACCTTACGCACCAGCTTGGTTTACGCTCAATGCTAGAAGCAGCGTTACGCTATCAGATAAGTTTACTATAAACCTAGGTATAGAGAATATACTAAACAAAAGATACAGACCCTATGGTTCTGGTATATCTGCCGCAGGCAGAAATGTCATCTTTGGTTGCAAGGCTTTATTTTAATTTTATTCCATAAAAAAAGGGAAGCAAATTTTAGTACTTCCCTACTTATACATATATAAACTCGTTTCTACTTCTTTTTACCCGTTCTAGCAATGCTATCTCGCATATCTGTATCGGCTTCTATATTTTTCATTTTGTAGTAATCCATTATTCCTAGATTACCATTTCTAAATGCTTCTGCCATTGCTTTCGGAATTTCTGCCTCAGCTAAAATAACTGATGCTCTAGCATCTTGTGCCTTAGCTTTCATTTCTTGCTCCTCAGCTACAGCCATAGCACGTCGCTCTTCTGCTCTTGCATTAGCCACTTTAAGGTCAGCCTCTGCTTGATCCGTTTGTAGCTCAGCTCCTATGTTTTTTCCTATGTCTATATCTGCTATATCGATAGAAAGTATCTCGAATGCTGTACCTGCATCTAATCCTTTGGCCAATACCGTCTTAGATATCATATCGGGATTCTCTAGTACGGCCTTATGGCTAATAGCTGAACCAATAGTCGTTACTATACCTTCTCCTACCCTAGCCAGAATAGTCTCTTCACCGGCACCACCTACTAGCTGAGCAATATTTGCTCTTAGCGTAACTCTTGCTTTTGCGATAAGTTGTATACCATCCTTAGCTACTGCAGCTACAGGTGGAGTATTAATAACTCTTGGATTTACGGATAACTGAACTGCCTCAGCTACATCTCTGCCAGCAAGGTCTATAGCTGCTGCCATATTAAAGCCTAAAGGAATGTTTGCTTTGTCAGCTGAGATTAATGCTCTAACCACATTATTCACATTACCTCCTGCCATATAATGCGTTTCAAGGTCATTTGCAGTAATGGGAATACCTGCTTTATTAGCATTGATAAGTGCGTTTACTATCAGTGTAGGTGGCACTTTTCTTATTCTCATAAACATAAGCTGTATTATTCCTACTCGTACTCCAGAAACTATGGCTGTAACCCATAGCACCACTGGCACAAAGTATAAAAAGAGCATCAGTAAGAGGAATAATCCTCCTATTAAAATTAGTGTACTTGTCATGTTTTTAAATTCTATTTATAATTGTTAATTTATTTTTTCTACGTAAATCTTATTGTTCAGTATTTTAGTTACCACGATAGCTTCTTTAGCTACTAAAAGACCTCCTTCGGTGTGTACTTCCATTTTTTGTCCCCCAATAATGGCAGATCCTGCTGGTCTTATTGCACTTATAGTTTCTCCTGTATCGCCTACATTAATAGTTAGTTCGTGCACATTATTTGCTTTGCCTTCTATCACATCTGCTATAGCAAACCTATTCCAAATACCATTTTTAAAAGCAAGTACTATAACCGTTGCTAAAAAAATGAGTACTCCAATTAAAGTAATATTACCCGTAGTATATCCATACTCAGAGTATGTATTTACTAGGCCTACAACTATTGTAGCAGCACCTAATAGGCCTATTATAAAACCAGGAGTAAAGAAAATCTCGACAAGTATGAGTAAAATACCCAAAACTATAAGTCCTATTATTACTGTAATTGCCATCGTTTTCGAACCGCTAAGTTATACTATTATCTTATATTTATAGTCACTTTACTACAAGATTACACTCTTTACATCTCAGCGTATGCCTCTACCGGCAAACAGCTGCATATTAAATTCCTATCGCCATAGGTATTATCTACTCTGCCAACAGTAGGCCAAAATTTACTAATCACCAGATGTGCTGCTGGGTAAACTGCCTTCTCTCTAGAATAAGGCTTATCCCATTCTCCTGATATTACAGATTCAGCAGTATGCGGAGCATTTTTTAATACATTGTTTTCCTTATCTGCAACACCATTTTCTATTTCTGCTATCTCCTTGCGTATGCTCAGGAGTGCATCGCAGAACCTATCTAGTTCTGCCTTACTTTCGCTTTCTGTAGGCTCTATCATAAGTGTGCCTGGTATAGGAAAACTTACGGTAGGTGCATGAAAACCATAGTCTATCAATCGTTTAGCAATATCCTCTACTTGTATACCTGAAGTAATTTTAAGTGGACGAGGATCTACTACAATTTCGTGAGCTACTGTACCATTTTGGCCCGTATACAGCACTTCGTATCCTTCTGAAAGTCTGTGTTTCATATAGTTAGCGTTGAGTATAGCGGTAGCTGTCGCCTTTTTAAGTCCTGAGGTGCCCATCATTTTGATGTATGCGTAGCTTATAAGCAATATACTGGCACTGCCAAACGGTGCTGCACTTACCGCTTTCATCGCTTTATCTGTACTTACTCCATCTACCACGGAGTGCCCTGGCAGATATGGGCTTAAGTGCTCTGCTACACCAATTGGTCCCATTCCTGGCCCACCACCACCGTGTGGTATACAAAATGTTTTGTGCAAGTTTAAATGACAAACATCTGCACCTATATTAGCAGGATTGGTATACCCCACCTGTGCATTCATATTAGCTCCATCCATATACACTTGACCACCAAACTGATGTATAATAGAGGTTATCTCCTTTATAGTTTCTTCGTATACACCTGTAGTACTAGGATATGTAACCATCACAGCAGCAAGATTCTCCTTGTGAGCCTCTGCCTTTGCTCGCAAATCGTTTAGATCTATATAGCCATTGGTATGACATTTCACTACTACTACCTTCATTCCGGCCATTACTGCACTTGCGGGATTAGTACCGTGTGCCGATTCAGGTATGATAACAATATCACGATGAGCTTGGTTAGTGTCCATAAAGTATTGACGTATAGTCATTAAACCTGCATACTCTCCCTGTGCTCCTGCATTAGGTTGTAAGCTTACACGGTGAAACCCTGTAATTTCTGATAAATCTCTTTCTAGCTCATGCAGCATTTGAGTATACCCTTCTAGCTGGTGCTTTGGAGCAAACGGATGTATGTTGCCAAACGATTCCCAAGTGACTGGTATCATTTCAGAGGTTGCATTTAGCTTCATAGTACAGCTACCTAGTGCTATCATAGAGTGAGCAAGAGATAGGTCTTTGTTCTCTAAAGATTTTAAGTACCTTAGCATTTCATGCTCTGTATGGTATGTATTAAATACAGGATGCTCTAGATAAGGCGTATCTCTATTTAATTCTAAATCCCACATTTGTGATGTGTTTTCTTTAAAAGAAGCTTCTTTACCTACGGCCTCTGCAAATAGTCTTACTAACTGCATAACACCTTCTAGCTCAGTAGTCTCATCTAAACTAATACAAACTAAATCTGCTGTATATCTAATATTGATGTGTTCCGCCTCTAGGATAGCCTTCAGCTTTTTCTGTAATGCCTCTGATAATGAAACTGCTAATGTATCAAATGCACTATTATTCTTCAACTCATAACCCAGAGCTGTAAGATTATTGGCTAAGATACTTGTAAGTTGGTTTACTTTTTCTGCGATAGATTTTAATCTTATTGGGCCATGGTAAGCCGCGTACATACCAGCCATTATAGCAAGTAATGCTTGTGCAGTGCATATATTACTTGTTGCTTTATCTCTTTTTATATGTTGCTCTCTTGTTTGCAGAGCCATTCTAAGAGCATACTTCCCATTCGCATCTTGAGATACTCCTATTATCCTACCCGGTAGTCTTCTTTTGTGCTCATCTTTGGTTGCAAAATATGCTGCGTGTGGACCACCATTACCCATGGGTATACCAAAACGCTGTGTACTACCTATCACTACTTCTGCACCCCATTCCCCGGGAGCTTTAAGTAAAGTTAATGCTAGTATATCTGCAGCTACAATAGTTTTTACGCCTTTCTCTAGAGCCTTTGCTGTACGAGTAGCATAGTCTTCTACAGATCCTTCTCCGTTTGGGTATTGTACAAAAAGAGCAAAGTACTCCTCGTCTAAATCCACGGCATTAGCATCACCCACTATTACCTCTATTCCAAGAGGTTCAGCTCTAGTTTGTATTACATCTATCGTTTGAGGAAATGCTTTATCTGAGATGAAAATTTTGTTACCCGTATTTTTGCTCTTTGCAGAATATAACATAGCCATAGCCTCTGCTGCTGCTGTAGCCTCATCTAATAAAGAAGCATTTGCTATGTCCATACCAGTAAGATCACAAATCATAGTCTGAAAGTTAAGCAAAGCTTCCAATCTACCTTGAGCTATCTCAGCCTGATAAGGAGTGTACTGAGTATACCATCCTGGATTTTCTAAGATATTGCGTAAGATTACCTTTGGAGTATGAGTGCCGTAGTAGCCCATACCAATGTAACTTTTAGCAACTATATTTTTATTTCCAATCTCTTTCAACTTTTCTAAAAGCTGCACTTCGGTGAGAGCTTCGTCTAAATTGAGCTCCTTTTCTAAGCGGATCTCATCTGGGATGGTCTGAGAGATAAGTTGCTCTATGCTATTGTAACCAAGCATTTGAAGCATCTCCTGCTGTTCTGTAGTAGATAGGCTATTGTGGCGATCAGAAAAAAGTTCTTTATACATTATATAATATTAAAAAGTGATGCGAATTTATATTTTACCTTCTGCTAAAACTTCTTTGTTAAATTTAAGTTTGCAAAAATGACAATTTAGAATGGTCGTACATAAATTTTAAGAGGTAAATATCTATCTAAAAGTTAACTATAAATGGCACTAAAACTAAGAAGTGTCCACATTTACCTACTTAAAACAGTCCCCGATATACTGGCAACTAGCTTACAATCAAATGATTGAAAACGCATTTACCTAGAACAAAGAGCCAATTTATAATTTGGTGATAATTTTACTATTTTTGCTATAGAGTACTTTTTAATTTTGAATCCAATGAGAAAATATTTCTTACTCTTACTTGTAGCAACTATATCCAGTTCCTGTTTTGCACAACAGCATTCAAAACAAAGACCTTTTTGGACTGCTGAGATACTACTTTCTTCCAGCACTTTTTTGAGTGATTTGGGCGGCAAAAACTTCTACGGATCTAATGATATGAGAGATATAGACTTTAAAAATACGAGATATGCATTGGGTACGGGCATTTCGTATAATTATGCTAGAGGTTTTAGCTTCGGATTAAATGCATTTTACACACGTTTGTCTGCGGATGATGGAGAAACTACTTGGGACCGCAGTTACAGAAACTTGCACGTCCGTACAGACCTTATAGAAGCTGCTTTTAAACTAGAGTACACAGTTCCTCAAAATAGTGGGTTACTACGCGGTTTCTATATCAATGCAGGAAGTGGCATAGCATTTTTTACGCCAAAGGCAGAAGTAAATGGTATTTGGTACGACCTAAGAAGCCTTGGAACTGAAGGCCAACTTGTAGACCCTTTTCAAATTCCATATCCTAAGTTTTCTCTAATTATTCCTTTTGGTGTTGGGAAAAAATTCTACTTACCGAATGGCACAACATTAGGGATAGGACTATCCATGAGAAAATCATTTATAGACTACTTAGATGATGTTTCGGGCTCATATTTCGATAATGATTTAATACGTGCAAAGTCAGGTGGTATAGCGGCCTACCTCGCAGACCCATCAGAAGGTGAAGGAGGCGTGGGCACTACAGGTGGAATAAGAGGAAATCCTAAAAATAATGACAATTACTTCTTAACTGGATTTAAAATAGAAATACCTTTGGGCATGAGCAGAGGCGGCAACTTTAATACAAGTTGTTCTTTTGGTGGCTCCTGGATTAACAAAAACGGATCTCTTCCTAAAATACGTAAAGGTGGCAAAACAAGCAAAATTAAACTTTTTAAATAGCTCTAAATAAGTCTCTTATACATTATACGCAATCAAGAACATATCTAAAATATGGAAGAAGTAGTATCTGACATACCCTTAATAACCAATGACGCTGTTGTCTTCGGATTATTGATTTTATTTCTTGCACTTATTTTTAAGTCTAGCGAAATTCCCAGACTTAGTAAGTTTTATAAAGTAATACCAGCTCTGTTATTATGCTATTTCATACCCTCTATTTTTAGTACTATCGGAATTATCTCTCCTAT